>NZ_AQGU01000022.1:300000-529276 GCF_014905615.1 Pseudoalteromonas aliena SW19 | reverse complement strand
ACAGCGCCGATGATAGTGTAGCATTTGCTATGTGAAAGTAGGACATTACCAGGCTTCAAATTGTAGAGAGCCCGAATCTAACGATTCGGGCTTTTTTACGTCTGCAGAAAAGTGAATTTAGACTCAGGACGCTAACTCTGTTCAATTACAGTCTACCCAACACGGTCAATAAGTGCCCTACTTTAGCATTTAAATTATAGAACTAAGTTTAAAGGTTTTAAAATAGTCCGTAGGCTTCAGTTTTTTCGCTTGCGTGCTCTTCTAATTGAGCAGGTTTAAATATGACGCTTGGATCAATTAATACACTGTGTTTTTCGGCGAGTTTGATTAGCCCACGCATCATATTTTTAGTTTGTGGATCTATATCAAAACCAATTTCAGTAAGCTTATCTAGTGGTTTTATGTCCTCTTTTTTATAGTCGATATTATCTTCGACCTTATCTACTAACAATCCAACATGCGGATTTAAACCGTCCTTAGTGGTAAAAATAATTATAGGTTTATAGTCTAGGGTTATCTGTTCTTTGGCTGACTCAAACAAGCGCTCGAGCTGAATGAGACTATTACGTTTAATTTTTTCAAGCAGGGCCGCTACTTGTTGATGATTTTTTTTGCTATGGGCTGTTATGGCTTCTTTTACTATCTCCAACAGTGTTTGAAAGGGCTCATCAAATCGAGACATGGTTAATTTTAAGTCTTCATTGTCGGTGTTAAATTCTTTGTAAAATAGAACAAAATCTTGCAGTTCTGTATCATTTTTTGAAAATGAAATCGAGCTGTTTAATAGGTTACATTCAAGCGTGTTAAACCAGTTTATTTGTTTTTCTTGCCATGCTCTTAGCTGCTTTAGTATTTGTGCATTACTTTGTTCAGTTGAGATATCATTCAAAATAATACCTAGGTCAAACACAGGGGTGGGTATATCCATATAATCTTTAACACCAATAAAGCTTTTATTATTGTTTGGTAAAGTTGTTAGGTTATTGTCAAAGCGCTCTGTTAATAAAATATCGAGTATTTTAAGTGAAATTGTTTTACAGCCCACTTTAAAGTTTATTAATTCCATGCCTTTGTCTTAATTTACCTATTAATACTTTAAGGATAGAACAAATTGTATAAATAGCTTTAGGATGGATAAGATTTAATAGAGATAAGGTGACTAGGGGTTATTTTAAGGCACTAGTGAAGTTTTTTACGGCACGTCTAAATTGATTTTCAAGCTGCTTTTTTCCTAATAAACCTAACTGTTGAATCACTTTTTCATCGTTTTCGTTTTGAAGTACTAACTTTATTAAAAGTTGTTTATCAGGCCCTGTTAATTGAGATATACAAGAAGGAGACTGGCTTACTACCTGCCAAAGAGTCGCAGAGATACTAAATTGAGTATAATTACTTTTAATGAGTAATGCCAATCGTGCGCGAGTTTCGAGATTTATTAACTCATCGCTAAAACCTTCAATTAAAATACTCACAAGTTGCCAGCCTAGCGTTTTGAAGTGTGCTAAAAGTCCATAAAAAAAATCGTTTTTAAACTGCTTTTTTAACGGTTGGATAATTTCGATATTATTACTTAAGCATTTAACGACAAGTGCTGAATGTTCAGCGGTGCTTTTATCACGTTGGTAACCCAGCTTTACAGTATTAAAGCCTTGGTTTTGCCAAAAGTTAAGCAATTGTGCTGTTGTACCAAAGCTTGCACCAAACCAATGGCATTGGTCTTTTAGTTGTGACTCACAATAGCTAAGTAACTTTTTACCGAGTCCAATATTGTGTAAGCTTGGATCAATTGCTATTCGGACAACGCGAGCACTCAGCTGTGTTAAACAGTCACTATTAAAACTAAGTTGTGCGAGTGTTTGCGCCATCAAATGCCCTTGCGGACGGCGCTCTGCATTTATAACCTGTTGAGCAAGCTCTTCACTTAAACCACCTTCTATTGCAATTAAGCATACACCAACTAATTGACTATTAATTTGGCTAATAAATAGTCGTTGCGATGGCGCGTCTAGTAGTTGACGCAAATCGTTTACACTACTTTGATAATGGGCCAAGGCGAGTAGAGCAATAATGTTTTGTAGCAAAGGCTCATTATTTACAAGAGATTGTTGAGTAATTTCACGATGGACTAGCTGCCCTGATTGATCACCACCTAACTCTTCATATTGTGCATCGAGTGCAAATAAGGTGCGAGTATGTTGTTCAAGAGGATCGTATTTAGCAAAGCGTAATGGCTCATCAAGTATTATCACTTTAGAGGCTTTATAATGCGTTTTAACATAGTTACTAAAGCGAATAGTATAACCTCTGCCATTGCCTTCATATCCAACCAGAGTGCTAGCAAAGACTATACGAGGGTAATGAGCTAGCATTTTTAGCAATAACGGAACAGGGATTGCTGCAGCCTCATCAACGAGTAATAAATCACATTCAGGTAACATATTTAATAAGGCGTCAGGAGCAACATAGTGCAAATTGCCGAGTTGTTTATCTTCGATGTTGTATTGCAGGTCTAACTCTGCAGCTAAATGTTTAAAGCAGCTGTGCGTAGCTTTAAACTGAGTGCTACAAATAATTACCTTTTTATCAGTTAGTTTTGCCGTTGCTAAACCAAGTGCTGCCGACTTACCTCTGCCTCTATCAGCATTAATAAGTAAAGGTCTGTTGGCACGACCGTTAGCTACTTTTACTATTTGTTCAACGCAGTTTTGCTGTGGTTGATAATCAATTTTATTATGAGCTAAATAGCTGGCGTTATGATTAATACAGCCGCTTTTTTCACTAAAATGAAAAGCGGGTAGTTGTTTAATAATAGCCGCGAAACGTTGATTAAATAAACTACAGTCGATGGTGTGACCATGTGATTGCACTGTGCTTAGAGCTGGGTCTTGCCAAGTAGCTAAGTTATTTAATTCGGGCAGTAATAAATAGAGTATACCGCCTGCTTTAACGGCGCCGGCAAGTGCTGCAAGCTTATCTGGGTGCAAACCACTAAAACCATCGTAAACTGCATGAGCAAATTCTTGCCCTAAAATTTGATGAGTACGGGTAGGCCAATATGAATTTTTAAGCACGCATTGCTTTGATATAACAAGCGTATTGTTATCATCTATTAATGAGTCAAGTAATTCATAACACCAAGCTGAGCTGCCAGTAATTAACACTAGCTGACGATGATGTGCGTCAGCTAGTTGTTGTTCTAGCTCATTTAGATGTGTTTTATACTGCTTGTAAGCGTGCATAGGCCGTTACTAACCATTTACTGCCAAGGTCGTCAAAGTTAACTTGTACGCGAGATTGCGCGCCACTGCCTTCGTAATTAAGCACTGTACCTATGCCAAATTTAGCATGCAGTACGCGTTGCCCTAAGTTAAAGCCACTGTCTTCAAATGCGGCATGGCTAACTGATGCGCTAAAGCGCCCCGCAGCAGGCGGGCGAGAAACCTGTGTTTTAATACGGATTTCTTCAACGCAGTCTTCAGGTATTTCGCGTAAAAAGCGTGATGGGCTATGGTATTTTTCTTGTCCGTATAAACGGCGACTCTCAGCATGGCTAATATATAACTTATCCATTGCACGAGTCATACCTACATAACAAAGGCGGCGCTCTTCTTCTAAACGACCCGACTCTTCGTTGCTTTGCTGAGAAGGAAACATACCTTCTTCTACGCCCACCATAAACACGAGTGGGAATTCTAAACCTTTAGCTGAGTGAAGCGTCATCATTTGTACTGCGTCTTCGTGCTCTTCTGCTTGCCCTTCACCTGACTCAAGTGATGTATGGGCTAAAAAACCTTGTAAAGGTGAGCTATATTCTTCGTCTTCAGGAAGTTCATACTGATCACATGCACTAATTAGCTCTTCTAAGTTTTCTACGCGAGCACGGCCTTTTTCACCTTTTTCTGCTTGGTACATTGCCATCAAGCCTGAGGTTTGAATCGTGTACTTAGCTTGCTCATGTAAAGTTAGATCGCTAATTTTATCTTCTATTTGTTCAACGAGCTCTACAAACTTACTTACTGCACCAGAAGCACGGCCAGATAAATGCTGTTGTTCTACAATTGCTTTAGCGGCATACCAAAGCGGTAACGATTCTGCTCGTGCACAGTCGCGTATATGGCTCAATGTTTTGTCGCCAATACCGCGTGCTGGCGTATTAATTACGCGCTCAAATGCGGCATCGTCTTGACGATTACCTACTAGGCGTAAGTACGACAGCGCATCTTTAATTTCTTGGCGCTCAAAGAATCGCATGCCCCCATAAATACGGTATTTTAAGCCTTCCTGAAGCATAGCTTCTTCGAGTACGCGTGATTGCGCGTTACTTCTGTATAAAATTGCCGCATCTTGAAGGGCATTACCCGCATTTAGCCAACTTCGTAATTTACTGCTTACAAAGCGTGCTTCGTCTAACTCATTAAATGCTGCATAAATAGAGATTGGCTCGCCATCGTTACCGTCGGTCCATAAGCTTTTACCCATACGCTCTGAGTTATTTTGAATTAATGCGTTAGACGCTTTCAAAATAGTCGCGGTTGAACGGTAGTTTTGTTCAAGACGAATGGTTTCTGCGCTAAAGTCAGTTAAAAAACGCTTAATATTTTCGATTTTAGCACCGCGCCAACCGTAAATACTTTGGTCATCGTCGCCTACAATCATGATGCTATTTGTATCGCCAGCAAGTAACTTTAACCATGCATATTGAATGGTATTTGTATCTTGGAATTCGTCTACGAGCATATGTGCAAAGCGCTGCTGGTAATGACGCAGTAACGTTGGGTTATTTTTTAACACTTCGTAGCTACGTAGTAATATTTCAGCAAAATCAACTAAGCCAGCTCTATCACAGGCTTCTTGGTAGGCGGCATAAACACGCAGCATCATTTGCTCGTTAATATCGTATGCTTGAATATCTTTAGGGCGAAGTGCTTCATCTTTTTTGGCGCTTATGTACCAGCCAAATTGTTTAGCAGGCCACTTTTTATCATCAATATTCATCGATTTTAATAAGCGCTTGATCATCCGAAGTTGATCGTCAGAGTCTAAAATTTGAAAGGCTTCAGGTAAATTAGCTTCACGGTGATGAGCACGTAAAATACGATGAGACAAACCATGGAACGTACCAATCCACATACCACCTACAGGGGCTTTTAGTGTTTCTTCAACGCGGCTGCGCATTTCTTTAGCTGCTTTATTAGTAAAGGTAACTGCAAAAATACTGTAAGCAGAGGCTTGCTCAACTTGCATAAGCCACGCAATACGATGAACTAATACTCGTGTTTTACCAGACCCAGCACCTGCTAATACCAGCATGTTTTGTAGTGGGGCTGCAACGGCATCGCGTTGTTTGTCATTTAAGCCATCGAGTAATTGTGAAACGTCCATCGTTACGCCTTTTTAATCAATATTGTGGGCAGTATAGCAGGTGTTTTTGTTAGGCTAAATAAAATACTGTTTTTATAAACAGCTATTTATAAAATAGCCTTAAAAACGAGTAACTTGCTAATTTTTTGAACAAACAAAAAAGCGTAAATGCACAATAAAAACTGCTAATTTGACCTAAAGTTAGCAAAATTTACTAACTCTCTAAATCTAGGGTGATTTAACTATTTGATTTGTAAGCTTTAATAAATTGGCATAGAGTGTGTAAGTAAATAATTATAAAATCAAATAAATACAGAGGTTAGTATGGCAGATCAAGGTTCTGGCGGTAACGTAATCGCAGCATTATGTAATATATTTTTTCCTGGTTTAGGGCAGTTAGTGCAAGGGCGTATTTTAGCTGCTATATTTTTTGCACTTGCTATTGTAATAAGTTACGCACTAATTTATGTACTTATAGGTTTTGTACTTGTTCCTATTATTTACTTATGGTCGATTATTGACGCCGCGCGTTATAGATCGCGAAGTTAACGGTTTTAAAGTTGAGTAAAATAGCGCCCATGTGGCGCTATTTTACTTTATATGTCCTGTGGTTTGCGGGCGTTTACGTATATAATTACGCAATTAAAGATTTACAGGCAAACCCTATGGAATATCAATTTATTCGCGACCCTATTAGTGGGCTACGTATTAAAATAAGCAGTGAACACGCTATTATTGGTCGCTGGCTAAACGAAGAAATAGGCAAAGACAAAGTAGCTATGGTGCAAGCACTCATTGCATCGGTGAGTTCAAGCTATGAGCCGCTAACGCTAAAAGGCCAAGAAATCGATTTAATCTTAACGAAAGACGAAGCATTATTTGAAGCCCATGCGCTTCATCAAGACAGCGAAGACCTAATAGCGTATCAAGATGACGATTTAGCGCTTGAAGAAAATGGTTTAAGTAGTGGTTGTGGCTTTGAAGATTTTATTGATTTAATTGACTCATGGCATGAGTTTACTACCTCAAGATAAAAACCCGCACACTAATGAAAATATACACCAATGCACAATCCGCATTTTATCTGTATTATTACACCAACGAAAATTACGCCAACCAAAACGACAGGAATTGATATGTCTGCCAATTTAAACAAGCTAGTAGTGATGCTAGAAATGCAAAACGCCATGAACACTAAAGTACATGAGCAATGGTTTACTCAAGGATTTGAATGGTACCGCGCTATTTGGGTTGAGTGTGCTGAAATGCTAGATCATCATGGTTGGAAATGGTGGAAAAAACAAACACCAGATACTGAGCAAGTTATTTTAGAGTTGGTTGATATTTTTCATTTTGGTTTGTCGCTTAGAATTGACGGCAAAACTAGCTACGAAGACTTAGCAAAGCAACTTGAAGCTGAGCTTAGTAATGCCCAACAAGCTGATGATTTTAAACAAACGCTAGAAATATTAGCGGCGTCTGCTGTTGCAGATAAAACGTTTAATGCCGCTGCATTTGCCGGTTGTATGGCGCAGATGGATATGGATGTTGATGATTTATATCGAGGCTACGTAGGTAAAAATACGTTAAACTTCTTCCGCCAAGATCACGGTTACAAAGACGGTAGCTATATTAAAGAATGGAATGGCCAAGAAGATAACGAACATTTAGTCGAAGTAGTTAAAAGCCTTGATACAGAATATGCTGATTTTGCAAAGTTAGTATATCAAGGACTAGAAGCGCGTTACCCAAAAATCTAACCCACGTAAACTGCGTTAAATAATCTTACGATAGTCGGTAACACTTAAGTAATCGGCTATTTCGTTATGTGGTTGTTGGCTATCAGGGTTAGCAACTGCAAGTAAGTGCTCAATGCCGTATTCTCGTGCGGCATTTAAAACCGGCACACTGTCATCTACAAACAAAGTGCGCTGCTTATTAAACCCTAAGTCTTTTTGTACTTGGTGCCACAAACTTTGTTGCTCTTTACTTACTCCATATTCATGAGTAGAGACTACGCCATCTAGATAGTTATCAATTGCGGTATGCTCAAATTTAAGCATGACACTCTCAGGGTGGGCGTTGGTAAGTAAAATTAACTCTTTGCCTGCTTTTTTAAGCTCAGTTAAAAAATGAGGTACGTCTTCGCGCATTTTAATTAAATGCTGAGACTCTCGTTTAAGCTCCATTATAGGTAAGTTTAATTGCTCTTCCCAGTAATCTAAACAATACCACTGTATTTGACCACTCACAGCTTGATAGCGTTTTAAAATATCAGCTTTAGCTGCATCTAGGCTAATGCCTCTCGCTAATGCGTGCTGCGCAGGGATAACGTTAAGCCAAAAATGACTGTCGTAATGTAAATCGAGTAATGTTCCATCCATATCGAGTAAAACGGTATCGATTTTTGACCAATTTAACATAGGAATTTCAACTTATAAGGTTTATTATTGAACTAACTGCCATGATAGCAAATTAACGCCAATGACACATAAAAAGCACCCAATACCACCACAAATCCTTAGTAATAATGTGGTCGCTAAAAGTCGACTATTTACTGTGGAATCTTTAGAACTCAAATTTTCTAATAACGAAGAGCGCCAGTATGAGCGAATTCGCGGCGGTGGCCGGGGAGCAGTAATGATTGTTCCGTTAAGTGCAGACAACGAATTACTACTTGTACGTGAATACTGTGCGGGCACAAACGATTACCAGTTAGGTTTTCCTAAAGGCTTAATCGATCCGGGCGAAACCCCAGAGCAAGCTGCTAACAGAGAGCTTAAAGAAGAAATTGGCTTTGGTGCTGAGTATTTTAAATCATTAAGAACAGTAACAATGGCGCCGAGTTACTTTAATGCCACTATGCATATTTTATTTGCTAAGCAATTATACCCACAAACCCTTATTGGCGACGAACCAGAGCCGCTTGTTGTTGTTAAGTGGCCATTAACTCAGTGGCAGTCATTATTAGACCAAGAAGATTTTACCGAAGCACGCAGTGTTGCAGCTTTGCTATTATTAGATAAATATTTAGCGTCTGGAGCTGCCGATGAATAAATTAATCGAACCGTGTATTGAATTAGCTGAGCGTGCTGGTGATGCAATTATGGCCATTTATAAAAAAGGCGATATTGGGCAACAAGAAAAGTCAGATAACACGCCAGTTACTAAAGCTGATTTAGCAGCAAACGATGTTCTAGTTACTGGATTAAAAGCACTTGCGCCAGATATTCCCATTATGTCGGAAGAAACACCTATACCAGCACTCGCTGACAGACAAGACTGGCAGCGTTATTGGTTGCTCGATCCGATGGATGGAACAGGTGAGTTTATTTTAGAAAGTGGTGATTTTGCGGTAAATATTGCACTGATTGAGAATAATCACCCAGTGTTGGGTGTTATTCATTGGCCTGCCAAAGGGATTACTTATTTTGCGACTGCTAAAAATGGTGCCTTTAAACGTGAAAACTCAGTTGATAAGCAAATATCTGTAGCACCACCAGAGAGTTTAACGCTTGCAGTGAGTCGCCGCCAAAAGATAGAAGCAGTGAGTCAGTATTTAAATAGCCAATTTACAACGATTGCTGTTGGTTCTTGTTCTTTAAAAGCTTGTATCGTTGCAGAAGGTAAGGCTGACTGTTTTTTAAGAATTGGGCCAACGGGTGAGTGGGATACAGGTGCTTCGCAAGTTATTGTTGAAGAGGCGGGTGGTTGTATTACCGATGCAGAATTTAACCCTTTAACATACAACCAACGCGAGAGTACTGAAAACCCTGATTTTATAGTAATGGGTCATCCTGATTGGGAATGGCAAAAAATGATAAATCCACACCAAAGATTGAGCGCAGAATAGCACTTTGATTGCTTTTTGTTCACTTGAACAACATTAAGTAGTTTAGGTCTTGCATTATATGTTTATTCCTATATAGTAGCGCTCTCTTCAAGGCAGGCTCGTAAATATCACGAAAATGTTTTAAAGAAATTACAGGCGCGGGATGGAGCAGTCTGGTAGCTCGTCGGGCTCATAACCCGAAGGTCGTCGGTTCAAATCCGGCTCCCGCAACCAATTTTTAACGTTGGTTACTGTAATAACTCTAACTTAAGAGGTTAAATAAAGTAGTCGATAGACTTAAAATATACAGGCGCGGGATGGAGCAGTCTGGTAGCTCGTCGGGCTCATAACCCGAAGGTCGTCGGTTCAAATCCGGCTCCCGCAACCAATTTTTTATAAAGATTTAGTGCAGTAGGTAGCTTAAAAGGTCGTCAGTTCACTTTCCACCTTCACAGCTCTCGCAATAAATTTTTAATTGGAAGCCAAGTTGTAATGTAGGCAACTTTAAACAAGCATACAAATTTCAGGCGCGGGATGGAGCAGTCTGGTAGCTCGTCGGGCTCATAACCCGAAGGTCGTCGGTTCAAATCCGGCTCCCGCAACCACTGAAATTAAATATCTAAAAAATTAAAACAAAATCGCACTCTATATTGAGTGATTTTTTGCGTCTGGAGTTTAATAAATTCTTATAATGATTAAACTCACCGTTACTGCGTAAAATACTCTGCATAAGCAATCGAAGGTCGTCGGTTCGCTTTTTACAAACTCAGGCTCCCGCAACCACTGAAATTAAATATCTAAAAAGTTAAAACAAAGCCGCACTCTTTATTGAGTGATTTTTTGCGTCTGGAGTTTGGCTAAATAGGTTATACTCTCCTTTCTTTAATGACTTCCTTCTCATGCCTGTAACATTTAACAAATAACTTATTTTTGAAAAAGAGTGTTTTATGTTAAAACGGTTAAAAGATTTTAAGTAATAATACACATGACAGAACTTTATCACTGGTTTGACTTAATAGGCGTAGCAGTGTTTGCTGTGTCGGGCACTTTATTAGCGTACGAGAAAAAAATGGATGGCTTTGGTGTCGTCGTTTTAGCGACTGTTACCGCAATTGGCGGTGGTACAGTGCGTGATCTGATTTTAGATGTTCCTGTCTTTTGGTTACACGATCAAAGCTATTTTTTTGCCATACTGGCTTCAGTATTTGTCACTACACGTCTTCTAAATAAGCAAAAGCCAATACCTCATTATATTTTGCAAACAGCAGATGCTTTTGGTTTAGCTTTTTTTGCGGTAATGGGGGCTCAAAAAGCGCAACTTGCTGGTATGCCAGATATGACAGCGGTGATTATGGGTGTAATTACAGGCTGCTTTGGTGGTTTAATTCGAGATGTACTCGCGCGCGAAATTCCTATGCTATTAAAAGGCGAGCTTTATGCCATTACCTGTATCGCGGGTGGTAGTGTTTATACGCTTTGTATTAGTTTTTCGTTAGTGACTGAGGTAGCGATGATATTAGGCATGTTAATGACCTTATTGCTTCGTTTTGCTGCTATAAAATGGAAAATCACATTACACGTTTTTAAATATCCTGACTAAACTGGTGTAATCACACCATTTACTAGGATAAGGAATGTCGCTAGCTCGTATATTTTCTCGTGCTCAGGTGGGGATCAGTGCTCCAGAAGTTATTGTAGAAGTCCACCTAGGAAATGGTTTACCCGCTTTTCACATCGTAGGCCTGCCCGAAGCCTCTGTTAAAGAGTCAAAAGACAGAGTGCGTAGTGCACTCGAAAATTCGCAATTTGGGTTTCCCGATCAACGCATAACTGTAAATTTAGCGCCCGCCGACTTACCTAAAGATGGCGGGCGGTTTGATCTGGCTATCGCGGTGGGAATTTTAGTCGCTTCAGGGCAAATAGTGTGTCCTGACATTCATAAGTATGAGTTTTACGGGGAGCTTGCTCTTAATGGCGAGATACGTGGTGTAAATGCTATTTTGCCTTCGGTACTTGCCGCTAAAGAGCAAGGCCGTTGCTGCTTTTTACCTTTTGCAAATGATAGCTTAGCAAGTTTAGTTAACGGCGTTAAACGCAAAGCCGTTAGCTCGATTCAAGAAGTATGGGGAGACTTACTGAATCAACAGCCATTACCACTAAATATAGAGTACCCAGATTGTACGCAAGCGCCAGACTTTTTACTTGATTTAAGCGATGTTAAAGGCCAACCTGGTGCAAAGCGAGTGCTCGAAATAGCCGCAGCTGGTGGGCATAATTTATTGTTTTTAGGTCCGCCAGGAACAGGAAAATCAATGCTCGCTCAACGAATGGCAACCATAATGCCGACAATGTCGGATGATGAAGCTATTTCAACGGCTGCGCTTTACTCTATTATTGGTCAATCAATTGATTTAACTAATTGGCGACAAAGGCCGTTTCGTAACCCACATCATACGTGCTCAGCGGTTGCTTTGGTTGGTGGATCTTCAAACCCCAAGCCTGGTGAGATTTCATTGGCACATAATGGGGTGCTCTTTTTAGACGAATTACCAGAGTTTGAACGTAAGGTGCTTGATTCACTGCGTGAGCCAATGGAAACCGGTACGGTTACTATTTCGCGTGCTGCAAGGCAAATGGAGTTTCCTGCGCAATTTCAGCTCATTACAGCGTTAAACCCAAGCCCAACAGGAAGCCATACTGATAAACGTGCTACGCCCGATCAAGTTATGCGTTATTTATCAAGAGTATCAGGGCCTTTTATTGATCGAATTGATTTACAAATTGAATTGCCTCGATTAACGAGTGTTGAACTACAAAGTACTCAACCGGAGGAAAGTAGTGCACAAGTTAGAGCAAGGGTTGAGGCTGCCTATTATGTGCAGTTGAAACGCCAAGGCAAGGTGAACGCGAGGCTTAACAATAAAGAAATGAGTGTGCATTGTGATCTGGCGTCTGCAGAATTACAGTTTTTAGCCAGAGCGAGTGAAAAGTTGTCGTTATCACCACGCTCTTACCACCGAGTAATTAAAGTGGCGCGTACTATTAGTGATTTAAAAGGCGCTGAGAATATTAGTTTAAATGAACTTAAAGAGGCACTTAACTATCGTGCATTTGAGCGTCTCATTGCACAATTAACCAAGTATTAAATAGAGAGCATGTAACCTTTCCCGCGTACGGTAACAATCCGTTTTTGATCTTTTTCGTCGTTTAACTTTTTACGCAAACGGCCAATAAGTACATCAACAGTACGATCGTTAGGGCTCCAATCGGGTTGACCTATTTCTTCTGATATTTTTTCACGAGACGTCGCTTTACCCGCATTACTAATTAGGCAAATAAGTACTTTATGCTCTGCTTCGGTTAAACGCGACTCAACGCCAGTTACAGTAATTAATGTACGATTATCGGGATGAAGTTTAAAGTCGGCATATTCTATAAACTCTTCGCTCTCGTCATGTTGTTGGTTAACTGCAATGCGCTTATGCAGTGCACGTACACGTAGTTCTAACTCAAGTAAATCGACCGGCTTGCAAATATAGTCATCAGCACCTTGGGCAAGACCTGCAATACGATCAGCTTGAGAATCTCTGCTCGATAATACAATAACGCCAATATCAGTAAGGGTGTTTAATTCTTTTGCGAGCTGTAGTCCGTCGCGCTTAGGTAAGACAATATCAATTATAGCTAATGAGATAGCACTGCGCAGGTTGACTCGCTGCTTTACAACGCGAAGAGCATCAGCACCAGTTGAGTCTACTTCTATTGTAAACTCGGTATCTGCAAAGTGATTTTGGATGCGTTTAACGAGCAGTTCATCATCTTCAACCAATAAAACATTAATAGCCATAGTACTTTATTTTGAATGCTTATAGTTCTGTATGGTAGCACCATTAGGTAAATGCTGAGAAGGGGTGGTTGTTAGTTTTAGGTAACTTAATATTTCAAAAAAATATAAGGTGTCATGAATAGGTGGTATTAGGGCGTGTTGACCTTTGTGGATTGAAATTTGTTCAATCTAGGGGCGATTTAATCGCGGCGCGAGGTTTGTAACCTAGTGGGCTAAGTAAAAACCGAGCAACAAAGAGTTAATCGCCCCTAGAAAGAACCCAAAGGGCAGCGCATGTTTGGCATTTATGCTGCGTTATCGCCTATTTATGGGGAATAACCACACTGCATAGGCTCTGCCTTGCCTAAATACCAAACAGTCTGCTGCAAAATCAATCACGAAAGGTCAACACGCCCTAGCACCTTTAGAGTAATTAAAAGGTGCTAAGTAGTTAATGATTGGGTAGTAAACCTATATTAAACGACTATTTCAAAATGCTTTTAGTCATTTGAGTACATTGAATCCCACCATTGTGGTTCGTCTTTTAGCTTTTTATCAAAGTACGCGAGCATGGTATCCCACCAGTTAAATCGTTTATCGCGCGCAAAAATTTGGTGGTCAGCGCCTTTGTATTCTATTAACTCTACGTCTTTATTAAGTAATTTAAGCGCAGTATACATGGTTAAGCTTTCGCCAACGGGCACATTGGTATCGCTATCGCCATGAAGAAGTAACAGAGGGGTAGTTACTTTATCAGCATGAAATACAGGGCTATGTTGGCTATAAAGTTCAGAGTTATTCCACGGAAAGCTATTTTTAGATGCTTCACCTGAATATAAATAGCCCCACCAACCTTCGCCCCAATATGAAGTGAGGTTAGAAATACCTGCATGGGCAATTGAGGCACTAAATATATCGGTTTTAGTGGCTAGTAGCATAGTCATAAAGCCGCCGTATGAAGCCCCTAAGTTACCTACTTTTTTATTATCAACGAAGTCGTACTTTTTCAAAAAGGCCCGAGTGCCTGTTATTATATCGTCAGCAGTGTAGTCGCCCCATGCGTTAACATGTTGCGCCGAAAATTTCTGTCCAAACCCTGTGGCTCCAGTTGGTTGCACTACATAAACAACGTAGCCGTTTTCTGCCCATAAGTTAAACGGGTAACGACCGGTAAAGCCACGAGTTACAGGCGAAGTACCACCATAGTAATAAACTAAAGCTGGATACTTTTTAGTTTTATCTAAGTTGCTAGGAATATAAACACGGCCAGTTATTTCAACGCCGTTTTTATTTTTAAAATTAAACTCTTCTAATGTAGGAATGCGCGTATTTGCATAAGCACTCGGCTGTGAATCCCACACTAATTGTGTTTTATTTTTACTTATATTGAGGCGTTTTAATTGCTGTGGCGCTGAGGCATTAGTGCCGCTTAATAGAACTTCGGTATTACGGTCGTGTGAATAACTAAATTTCTCAACAATATCTAATCCAGTACTTAGCTTTTTAAAGCGCTGTTTACTTAAATCGAATAGGTAAAGTGGTTGTGTGTCTCGCTCAGTCACTTTAACAAGTGCGTCGCCATTTTCTAAAACTTCAAGTTGACCAATAGCGGGGTCAAATTGTTTACTGAGGGCTTTTACGTTTTCACCATTATTGGTTAGTAGATAAAGTTGACCGTCATAGTTATTAGCAAGCATTGTTTTTGGCAATGCTCTGCCTGTACCATTTTTGAAATCGGGGCCTGCCACTACATAAATGTCTTTATTGGCGTACTTAGCTAAGTCAAAAGTTTTAAACTTACCTAGCGATAAAAGCTTACTTGATTTTAAATCCAGCTCGACCAGCTCAGTTTCTGGATGAGTTGATGCCTGCATTGCCACCACAGAGCGGCTCATTAGTATTTTACCGCGACTGCTGTTTAAATCTTCAAGGTTATGGGTAAGAGGGCCTTGGCTAAGCGCTTTTGTTAAGCCACTTTTGGTATCAAATATGTAAATTTGGCTAGTGGTGCGGGCATATGACCAACGGTCTTGCAGACCTTTATAATGCTTAGTTAAGCTATCAGTACTTTCGGGGGATTTAGACCAACTAAAAAGAAGGCTACTGTCGTTATAAAAGGTAAAACCACTGGCACCTTCTAAATCGGCAGCTAATGTTTTTATTGATAAATTTTTACGATTAAGTTGTTTTAATTCACCGTTGAGCAAATACACCAAAAACTGATTATCAGGGCTCCAGATTATATTACTTGGTTGACCTGCTTCAAATCGATATAGCGTGTGGTCGTCTGCATCTTTAAGTACAGTAACGGTATTCGCTTGGTTTTGTGTAACATCGTTATATGTTCTTGTTGTGGTGACGTATTGCTTAGCATTAGGTGCTAATGATAATTGGTTGATGATAGGGGCATCAAATAGTTGTTTTGCAGATAAACGTTTTGATTGTGAAGTGCTAAGCGTGATTTTATCGATGTCGGCTTTAGGTGCAAAATCGAGTGCCACGTCATACCAATTAGCAACTTGTTGCGCGACTATAATTACTGTGTGAGTTGTGTTGCTTAAAGCTAGTTTATAGCTGTTCTTATCGCCTTTTTGCAGCTTACCATTGATAAATAGTTGGCCTTGCTGAATCCCTTTTAAGGTGAGCGTGCCTTGTGTGAAACGTGTTGTTTCAATATTGAACTTTAGCGCTTGCAACCCACCAAGTGTAAGCGCATTTATCTTATCAAATGGCTGCCAGCTCTGCTTTTTTCCGAAAATAGATAAACTCTCTGAACTTGCTTGTAATCGTGGTAATAGGTTGTTGATAATGGCGGTGCCATGAGGTGTTTGAAAAGGCTTTAATTGCATGTCTTCGGCCAATGGACCGATAAACTGAATTTTTGACATGTCTAATGGTGCAGCTATTGCTGCAAAGCTTAAGCTGGCGAATGTTAAAAAGGTGGCAGCGTGTTTAAATAGCTTATTTTGAGTGTACCAAGATGCGCTAAACTTCATTATTGAGCCTATTATTAGTAATTTGGCTAAATATAACATGTATTGTTACTATGCTTACATACCTGAAATTAAGGAGAGAAAGTGACTTTACTGATAGTTTATATGGTCGTGGCGATAGTTATTTCGTTTTTATGTTCTGTGATGGAGGCGGTGCTGTTAAGTATTTCGCCTAGCTACGTTGCATCACTTAAAAAAGAACATCCTGAGTTTTCCAAGCAGCTTGAAACGCTCAAAAGTAATATAGATGAGCCTTTAGCGGCTATTTTAACTTTAAATACAGTCGCGCATACCGCCGGTGCCGCTGGGGTAGGCGCGCAAGCCGCAGTGGTCTTTTCAGATGCAGCTGTCGGTATAGCATCAGCTATTATGACTTTATTAGTGCTGGTACTTTCTGAAATCATTCCCAAAACCTTAGGTGCGAATTACTGGCGGGTATTAACGCCAAGTGTCACTTATGCGCTGCGCTTTTTAGTTATTTTGCTTAAACCATTTGTATGGTGTGCACAAAAACTCACTAATTTAATGAGACCTGCACATAATGAAGCGTATTATATTCGTCAAGAAATAGAAGCAATGGCAGATATAGGTACTGAGTCAGGAGCGCTTCATGAAGATGAGTCTGAAATAATTCGTAATTTACTGCATTTTAGACATGCAAAATTATGTGACTTAATGACACCTCGAACTGTGCTTTTTAAAGTTCATAAAGATTTGACAGTGAATCAATACTTGAACGATTACGGTTCGTCGTCATTTTCTCGAATTTTGGTATTTGATAAAGATAGCGACGATATTGTTGGGTTTGTGCATAAAAACGATATTATGCTGGCGTTTCATCGATTAGGCACTGACTACAAAATAAGTAAATTAGTTAAACCTATTTATACCGTGCCCAGCTCTCATAATGTGTCGTCATTACTGCAAACGCTTTTAACCAAGCGTACCCACATATGTTTAGTCGTTGATGAATACGGAGATGTGCTAGGTATTGTAACGTTAGAGGATTTGATAGAGGCTCTTATGGGCTTAGAAATTGTAGATGAGCGAGATCAATCTACAAATATGCGTGCAGTAGCAAAGCAACGATGGCGTAAGCGCTTAGCTAACAGTGCGCATATAGTAAGCGAAACAGATAAAGCCCCCGAAAAAGACCATTAAGGCCTGTTTATCTTTCGAGGTTAAATGCCAAGTATGCGCAGCCTTGGGGTGTCATTTATTCAGCCGATATTTATTTTTTGATTAAACTATTGGCTGTTTTGATCCAGTTTTTAGCCCAGCGTACAAATTCATTTTTGGGCTTAGGGTGACTGAATAAAAAACCTTGAACGGCTAAGTTTTTCCTATGGTGTTTCAAATAAATGAGCTCTTCTGGTCGCTCGACACCTTCAGCGACTAAATCCAAATGTTCTTCGCTTGTTATATTAATTAAGGAAGTAACGACCACTTGAGAGAATAAGTCGGTATCTATGTGGCTAATAAGTGAGCGGTCTATTTTTATTTCAGTAAAAGGAAGGCTTTTAAGCTGATTCATATTTGTAAAGCCCACACCAAAATCATCCAAGGACAGACCAAAGCCATGCATTCTTAATCTATTTAAAGTTTCTAATTGTGCAAGACTGGAAAGTGCATGTTGTTCAGTTATTTCAATAATAATATCGCTGGGCGTCAGTTTATTATTTGCTAATATTAGTAATAGCTTATTTGGGCAATCTAAGTCATCAAGCTGAATGGATGATAAATTAAATGCGAGCTTAAAACCTTGGCAAAGTTCTACTTTCATACTGTTAAAATCGCTGGTGGCTTTTTCGAAAAGAGAAAATGAAATCTGGTTAATTAAATTATGTTGCTCAGCTACATTAATAAAACGATCTGGTGAAATAACACGACCGTCCTTATTAGAAACAATACGGGCAAGCACCTCTACACTTTCTATTTTATTACTATAAGCATTTACTTTAGGTTGGTAAAAAGGAACTATTTCATCATTATTTAATGCGCCGATAAGCTCCTCTTTTGAAATTGCAGATTCTTTAATTAAAGTGTGGCAATGAAATTGTGCGGCTTTTGTTAATAAAGTGCCCACTTGAGATAGTTGGATAGGTTTGGTTATATTTCCGATAAGGTGAGTATTATGTTGCTTGGCAATATTTGCAGCTAAGTTAATTACTTTATGCGCCATTTCAGAAATAATAATAATAGCGCCGTGGTAATTTAATGCCCCTAAGTGCCGCATCAGCTCCATACCATCCATTTCAGGCATGTTAAGATCAGTAAAAATGACGTCAAAATAATTTATATCAGCTTTGACCCTATCAAGAGCTTCTGTCGCACTTAGGCATGTAGTTATGGTTTCTGACATGCCTAGTTCGTTGAGTATAGCCTCCATGACAATCAAAATAGCCTTTGAGTCGTCAACAACTAGAATATTGGGCACCATTTTGTTCACTGTAATCCCTTTCATTGTGTAACGTATGATTACTATAAAAGTAGTCGTGTTGTTTACTTTTGTCAGTATTAAAACGCTATAATTAAAAATAATGATTAAGTATGCTACTCGTGTTTTATAAGCGAGAAGGTATACTAGGTTCATTGTTTTAAACGGTTTTAATTATGATAAGAATAGACCTCACTTTAGCCGAGCAACCATTTTCACTTATGGTAGCAGGGCAAAAAATAGTGCAAGTTTTCCATGCTCAACAAGCCATCACCTTTGACAACCCACGTGAAAATTATTATCAGTTTACTCACGATAATAAAGTAATAGGTATTGATACCAGCACAGTCGAAGAGCACAGTATTTCGCTGTTTGTGGATGATCAATTTGCTACACAACTAGCATTGCCGGTATCGGAAAACGGTGCGCCTAAAAAAGGCTTTTTAGGGTTAGCAGCATTAGGCTTTAAGCTTTTTAAAAGCGCTAAAGTAATTAAAGCCGTGCTTGCGGGGGCTTCGGTTGCAGGCTATGCGTGGTTATTTAGTATTGAATTTGCACTTATGCTTATTGCGTGTCTGGTTGTGCACGAATATGGCCATGTGCGAGCTATGAAATATTTTGGGATAAAAACCAAAGGTATTTATTTAATCCCATTTGTTGGTGGGCTGGCCGTAAGTGACGATAAAATAACGACTCGTTGGCAAGATGTAGTTATATCGCTAATGGGGCCTGCGTTTGGTTTAATTACCTCTGTGCTGGGTGTGGTTTTGTATTACGCCACAGAAATGGAAATATTTGCCGGTGTCGCGGTGCTTAGTGCATTACTAAATTTATTTAACTTGCTACCCATTTTACCGCTTGATGGCGGGCATGTATTAAAAAGTATTAGTTTTTCAATGCGTTCATGGATTGGTTTAAGCGTATGTTTACTCGGTGTTTTATTTGGCTTATGGCTGAGTTACACATTTGGTTTGATGTTACTGGTATTCTTTTTGTTTGTTGGTGCGCTGGAGATTATATTTGAATGGCGAGGTCGTCACTATTCGCATTTAATGCCACTGGATAAATACGGCCAAATTTTTTCGGCTGTAATGTATGCAGTTGTAGTTGCTGGTCATATCGCTGTAATGATGCATTTTGCGGATTCAGAGAACCCCATATTAAGCCTGCCGATGACCATTTTATCGAGTTGATTGTTATGAATAAAGCTGTATTCATATTTTTCTTCTTGTTTCTTGATGATGTTAACGTGATTTATCAATCCATGTAATTGTACTAGTTTTGATTTTTTGAGCTTTCTTGTGCGTTTTTCTCATTTCTTGTTTGTTTTATAATCATAAGATAGTTCTTTAAATTAATTCGTAAATTAATAGTTGACATAAATGGGACTGATAAATATAGTGCGTGCAAAATGGGTACGGCTGATGTGTAGCGTTATTCAGACAAGAAGTTGCGGCACAGCAAAGTGACCCCTTGTTTTTTGATTTAGTGTGTTAATCCCCCCCCCTCTTCCTCCATTTTTTAGATACAAATTAAGGCATGGCGTTGTTTTTATTAGTAAATTAACAGCTACTAAATAATCACAACACATATCGCATCTCATAATTTTCACAAGAGAAATCAGGTAATGAATATTTGGTAATTTTTCTGATCTTTAATTAGTAAAGTTAATACATAAAATAATAAAGGAGTAAATTTATGCGGCTTAATAAATTGGCGCAGAGCTTGTTGGTAGCGTTGATACCAGTTGGAATTTTGAGTGCTAAAGAAATAAATATCGATACGATGCCTGTTTTGGTAAGTTATCTTCAAGGCGAATTACCTAGTGAATTTACAAACCAAGTAGTTCCTATTTCATCCCATAGTATCCGTTCATATGGTTCATTAAATGTTACGACCGATGAGTTAGAGCTTTTACTTATAGAGTCATTCAAAAAAGGAACCTCGCTTAAAGTCGAAGCTAACTATAACTACCAATTTCCCAACTTACTTTCACAAACTCACAGTAATAATGAGCTAAGCGCTACACCATGGCAATTATTAATAGGAGCTAAAAGTTTAGTTGCAAATATAGAGCAGACAACTAAAGTATGTTTAATTGATTCAGGTGTGCAATTAGACCATCCTCAGTTAAACCCTCATATTTTTTCAGGTCTAAGCAGCGAGTATGCGGGTTTTTGGTATGAAGATGCTATTGGTCATGGCACGCACTTAGCTGGGATACTCGCAGATCCAGTATTTGGTGATGGTAGTGTTATAATTGAAGTACGTAAAGTATTGAAGTCAGCTCACGGTGAAAATTCAAATATTCATAACTCGGATTTAATAAGTGCTATAGAGCAGTGTGCAAACTCAGGTGCTGAAGTGATTAATATGTCGCTTAGCAGTCCATATTTTTCTAAAGCAACTAGAGATGTAATTGATAGGTTAACTTATGATAAGGGTGTAATTTTTGTTGCGGCAGCAGGTAATCATGGAAATGCACAATCCAATAAACGAGACTATTTAGCGTTTCCTGCAGCTTATCGAAATGTAGTCTCGGTAGGTGCAATTGATAAAAACACTAATCTAGCACAATTTTCTGCAAAAAATAGCAGCGTGGATATTGTCGCACCTGGGGTAAATATCCAATCTACAATAAATCAAAATAGACAACAAATTTTAGCGGTGAGCGATAATGCAGGAAGTAATTTAGATTATGTTCAAGTTGATAGTGGTCTGCAAGATTATCCTAATAACTTTAGTGTGGGTGCTAATTGTTTAGTTTCGTTACCTGATTTATTGGTTTATCAGCAAATCACTCAATCCACTCTGTCCTCAGAGCATAAGCAGTGGATTAATGATAAAACGGCTCAATGTAACAGCGCTCAAGGTCAAGGAATTATATTTACTTATCACGTTGGTTTTGAAGGCGTAAAAATTGAAAAGCTCGATGTTGATACTAACTTTCCTACTTTATTGATCCCAAATATAAACCTAGACTCGATAAATGAACATCAAATAGTTGAACTAAATATTGAAGCTAAGAAAGCGCCACTTGCCATGCTATCCGGAACGTCACAAGCTGCCGCAATTGTAAGTGCGGGAATTGCAAGGCTTAAGTCAATTAATCCGAATGTTAGTCGAGACGCTTTAATTGCGGCTCTTTATCGCAGTGCAAATGATTTAGGTGAACCTGGTCGAGACTCTTTTTTTGGTTATGGATTAGTTGATTTTCAGCTTGCAAATCAGATTCTTACGGGAGAGGTTGTTTTAGAAAACGATAGTGTAAATAATTGTCCAACCTCTTGGTATAGCAACCGTGCCTATCAACAAGGTGAGCAAGTTGCATACGGTCGCTTTGTATATGAAGCAAGTTACTGGTCTAAAGATGAAATCCCACTATTAGCAGACAATGATAATGAAGCTTGGCGGTATATAGGTGAATGTAAGCAAGCGAATCGCCCTTACACTGGTGATTTTGATGCCGATAGTTTTATATCTGATTACCAATTAACTGAAATGGAAAGAATTGGAGTTGTTTATGATTGTGCATCTTACTCGCTAGCTTGCGGTGGCGGTGGCGGTGGGTTTTCAGGGTTTATAGGTTGGGGCTATGGCGGAGGTAGCAGCTTCTCTGGTGGTTCAGGTGGTGGTGGTGGTGGTGGCAGCTCCCCGACACCCAAAGATAAGCAACAAACAAAAGAAGAAAAGCAATTCGCTGAAGATGCTGCCGATATCACTAATGCTGTTGTTCAATTTAAAACACAGTTAAAGCAAATATTGAATAACTTAGATAAAAACAGCCCCGCTTACGAGAAAGTCAATAAGATGTTGGGTAATCTAGGGAAATTGACGGATAGGCTCAATAGTGGATTACAGGGCTTTAATCATGCTTGGAACGGTGAAGGTCAAAAAGCACTTGCCGAGGGGTTAGCTTTCGTAGTTGCATCTGCAACAGGTAAATCAGTTGATTTTGTTTTAAAGCAATCGGCGAAAAACCCTATACTTGCTGTGGGTAAAGCTGCAGCTTCTGTTTATCTTGGGATGAAGGCGGGTTCATCCGCTGAAGCTGCATTCGAAAAATTTATTTTTGATACTTATTTAAACGATTTCATAACGGCCGGGGAGTACTATCACCAAACGGGAAATCAAATAAATATAATACTGAATGAAATGCGTTGTGGCTACCAAAAGATAACGCTTTCAAGGCCTGATGTACTTTGCAGCGGAGATATAAGAAGTACCCTTGAGTTATCTGGTCGATATATAGTTACACTAGATTTAAATAACAATGGTATTCAGTGGCAAGAGGCGCAAGCAAAAAATTATCTTACTTTAGGGATGCATGACGGTATTTTATTTGTTGACCGCAATCACTCTGGGGCGTTAGATAGTAGCCAAGAGTTTTATTTCACTAAACTAGGCACTCAAGTTGATACACTCACATTGCTTGACGGTAATGGGGACCATGTTATTAATGGCCAAGATAACTATTATGATCTGCTAAAAGTTTGGACCGATATAAATAGTAATGGTCAAGTAGAATCAAATGAGATTGTGCATGCAAAAAAATTAGGGTTGTCTATCCAATTGGCATTACCACCACTGCGTTTTAGTGCGACTGTAAATAATGCGTTAATAGGCATTGAAAAACATATCCAATAATAACAAGGAGCCCTATATTACAATAGTGATATAGGGGACTTTCATGACACAATTTCATTTTATCCTTAAAAAAACTAAGTACCTCTTTGCTGTTGTTGTTTTGATGGCTTTTACTGTGTGGTTGTGGGGGGACGTCTTAAATCCAGAGGAAGGAGCTAATAGTTTTCGCCAAGGTAGTTTACTTAATGAACCGACCACCTTATTTTGGTTGTCTACAGCCACTTCAATTTTTTTCATTTTTACGTGCTTTTATATGTTGGTGTTAATGGAATCAAAACTAACACTAGATATAGAAAAATGCAGCGTCTCGGTCAGTTACTATTTACTTCCTCAAAAAACAATTTATTTTGAATCACTTAACAACCTAGCTGTTTTTAAAGAGGAGGAAAACCCAGCTGAGTTTGGTTTATATTGCGCAAAGCAAAGTGAATACTATAAGCCAATATATGATAGCCGAGGTTTATTTTGGACGCTTTCGCAGCAGCAAACAGAAGAGTTTATACAGTTAGTTAAAAAGCATCAATTGGATCAAAGGAAATTTCCATGGCACGATTAATACAATCTATGTGACCAGTGCTGTGCGTTTATTTAACTAGGGCGTGTTGACCTTTCGTGATTAATTTTTGCAGATGTATGGATTCCCCCTCATTAACGAGAGTAATGTATAAGGTGAATTGCAAGCAAAACTTCTCCCAAATAAGGAATCTACACATAGCGCGTGTCAAATATAATTACCATCGATTTAATCAGGTGCGACAACAAGATAGAATTGAAAACTGCGGTAATCATTTTTTGTGGGCTGAAGGTGTTACGACAGATGTAATTACAAAGGTGAGTAAAGTAACAAAAATAAATGGGTCAGGCAGATAACGTTTCACCAAGGTAGTGAGTGGCTTGGCAACTTTTTTGAGCAAATGTTGTATTTTTATTATGTGTCTAAAATGCCAATTAATCACAAAAGCGCTAAATTGGCAAATAGACTAAAATCTTCAGTATGGCTATTCGGTGCTGTTATTAAGCACTTCTTTTAGGCGATTTTGTACTTCATTAACAAGCAAATCAGGTTGGAATTTAGATAAAAATGCATTACAACCAACTTTTTCTACCATAGCCTCGTTAAAGCTACCGCTTAAAGATGTGTTAAGAACCACATAAAGATTTTTAAGCCTGCCATCGTTACGTATTTCATGGGTTAAGCGATAGCCGTCCATAGAAGGCATTTCGGCATCTGTAATTACCATTAAGAGCTCTTTTTCGACATCTCGCCCTTCATCAGCCCAGTCTCTAAGCATGTTAAGAGCTTCTAAGCCATTACTTGCAGGAATAATCTCAATGCCCAGTTGTGATAGCGTATCGCTTACTTGTTTACGTGCGGTCGGTGAGTCATCGGCGTGAAGTATTTTACGTCCCGCAAACTCATTGACGATGCCTTGATCGAGTACCCCATCAGAAATATCCACCTCGTATTCAACTATTTCTGCTAGTACTTTTTCTACATCAATGATCTCAACGAGATGTTCTTGATCATCACGTTTGATTTTAGTGAGCGCTGTTAAGTAATGATTTTTACCAACAGAGCTAGGCGGTGGCATAATATCTGACCATGTCATATTGACGATTTGATCAACTTTGCCAATCAAAAAGCCTTGTACGCTTCTATTGTATTCTGTAATAACTAAGTTACAGTCTTCGGCGTATTTTACTGCGGACATAGAAATAGCCTGCCGTAAATCGATTACAGGAATAGATTCACCTCTAATATTCGCAACTCCAGTTATTTTGGAGTGAGAATGGGGAATTTTGCTTAAATGTGGCAGCTTCACCACTTCTTTTATTTTAAACACATTGAGTGCAAATAAGTGGCGGCTATGTAAATAAAACAGTAACAACTCTAAGCGGTTTTCACCAACTAACTGAGTTCTTTGATCAACCGAAGCTAAAACACCAACCATAATGAACTTATCTAATCTAATTATTACATTACTATAGCTTACTATTTTTTAACTACATAGCTTAGGGTCTGTTTATCTTTCGAGGTTAAATTTGCAGCTAGTTGTTGCTATGGTGGTATAATTTACAGTACCGTACTACAAAGTGATTTTACTAATCTATTAGCAATTAAAACTATGCATCATACTTTTAAACGTTTCATCGTGTTATTACGCAGCCATATAGAGCAAGTAAGTTGGCAATCTATAGCTATTGTTATTTCTTTGCATATTATTATTACATGGTGTTTATTGGTGCTAGCAAATGAAGAGACCTTGATACCTCCAAGCACTTTTATTTACTATTACGTAATAACAACATCAACGGTAGGTTATGGTGATTTTAGTCCAACTACTGAGCTTGGTCGTTGGGTGGTCGCGTTAATACAAATTCCATTTGGTTTGGCTTTATTTGGTGTTCTGTTGGGAAAAGCAGGACAAACTGTTACTTACTTAATTAGGCGCGCTATGACTGGTGATAAAAGTTTTGCCCACAGTACTAATCACATAATTATTTTTGGTTGGCACGATACCCGTACAAAAAAAATGATTGATTATATTCTGGCCGATACTAAACGAACCGATCGTCGAATTCTACTTGCGGTCACAGAGCAGATGGATCATCCATTTTTAGCAAATGATAGTGTTGATTTTGCGCGTTTAACGAGTTTTACTAATTTAGCTGAGTTAGAGCGTGTGGCTATTAATCGTGCCGATAAGGTTATTATTGATGGCCAAGATGACGATCAAACATTTACTACTGCACTGCGTATAAGTCGTTTAGTTAAAGATGATTGCCATATAAGCGCGCACTTTTTAGATGAAACTAAAATAGATATGCTACTAGAGCATTGTCAAAATATAGAATGCTCTAGCGCTAAATCAGCAGAAATACTTGTGCGTTCAATGCAAGACCCTGGCTCTAGTCGAGTACAAGAAGAACTACTGTCTACACTTCACGGTGATACGCAATTTAGCTTAGCAATACCAAAAGACAGTAAAGAAATGGAATTTGGTACTTTATTTCATCATTTTAAGCTTGAGCATGATGCAATTTTATTAGGCGTGGCGCACAACTTGAGTGCACAAAATATGGATTTAAATCCACCGCTTGATTATAAAATAAATGCCGGCGATATTTTGCATTACATAGCCGTCGAACGCGTGCTAAATAACGAAGTAAACTGGGAAAGCTTAGTAAAAGAATGAATGAAGTTGTATTTTTAATTATTGTATTGAGCGCCTACATTTTACCTGTAGTGATAGTGCTTAATAACAAACGAACTCAAGGCCATGAAAAAAACGGCTGGCTATTTGGGATCATTATTTTCTCGTGGTTAGGGTTATTTTTATATTTCTTAATTGTTCCAAAGCATGGGCACAAAAAGAAGAAGAAAAAATAATACAATGGCGCTCTTTCAGAGCGCCATTGTATTTATAGCATTAATTTGTGACCCATAGTAACTTGCTTGGAGTAAGCTGCTGCGCGTCTCAGTAATAACTGCAGAGCGCTACTTCGCCATTTTAATAATTTCATCCCAGTCATTTTCACTAACAGGCATTACAGACAAGCGACCACCTTTTTTAAGTGCTATTTCAGTAATATTATTATTCGCTTTAATGTCTTTGAGACTAACTAATTTTTTTAGGTGGCCTTGGTAAGTAACTTCAACAACAACCCAGCGTGGTTTCTTGCTGGTGGCTTTAGCGTCGTAATAATCACTACTTAAATCAAATTGAGTTGGATCTGGGTAAGCTTCTTTTGTAACTGTAGCAATACCCACTACGCCAACTTGTTTACAGCTTGAATGATAAATCATCGCCAAGTCGCCAATTTTAACGCCATCACGCATAAAGTTTCGCGCTTGGTAATTACGTACGCCTTCCCAAAGAGTGGTTTGTTTTGGTGCGTTTTTTAAATCATCTAATGAAAACGCATCGGGTTCGGTTTTAAAAAGCCAGTAAGCCATAGCAGTACCCCTAACAAATATTTACATAGTTCTAGTCTATAGTATCATTAACTTATCTGGGGATTGAGGAAGAAGTAATGAGCCAAGTATTAGATGATTTATTGTCGCTGTTAACACTTGAAGAAATAGAGCAGGGTTTATATCGCGGACAAAGTCAGGATTTAGGCTTTGGTGCTGTGTTTGGTGGTCAAGTTATGGGGCAAGCCCTCTCTGCAGCCAAAGAAACATTACCTGAAGGGCGTATTGTTCATTCCCTCCACTCTTACTTTTTACGCCCAGGCGATCCAGCTAAACCCATTGTTTATGATGTAGAAACTATTCGCGATGGAAAAAGTTTTAGTACTCGTCGTGTAAAAGCAATTCAATATGGTAAACCGATTTTTTATATGACCGCGTCATTTCAAGGTAAAGAAGATGGTCTATCGCATCAAGCAACTATGCCTGATGTACCTGAACCTGAGGAGCTGCGGTCGTCGT
The DNA here is from genome assembly GCF_014905615.1 of Pseudoalteromonas aliena SW19. Taxonomy (NCBI): domain Bacteria; kingdom Pseudomonadati; phylum Pseudomonadota; class Gammaproteobacteria; order Alteromonadales; family Pseudoalteromonadaceae; genus Pseudoalteromonas; species Pseudoalteromonas aliena. The sequence continues at coordinate 501,745 of NZ_AQGU01000022.1, read as the reverse complement.
TAGAGTTTTATCAAGAGCATGCGTCACATATTCCAGAAGCGATTCGCAATAAGTTTATTCGTGAAATGCCAATTGAAATGCGACCTGTCACCTTTCATAACCCGTTCAAGCCTGAAGCAATGGAGCCTGTTAAGCATATTTGGTTTAAAGCTAATGGCGATATGCCAGATGACCAACGCATTCATAATTATTTGTTAGCTTATGCGTCCGACTTTGAGTTTTTACCAACTGCATTACAACCTCATGGCGTATCGTTTATGCAACCAAACATGCAAGTAGCGACTATCGATCATGCAATGTGGTTTCATCGTCCATTTAGAATGGATGACTGGATTTTATATTCAATAGATAGTCCAATCGCTAGCTCAGGTAGAGGATTGGTGAGGGGGCAGTTTTTTGACCGCCTGGGCAACTTAATTGCCTCAACAATGCAAGAAGGGGTTATGCGCCAACGCTAGGGCCTGTTGACCTTTCAGGATTAAAATTTGTTCAATCTAGGGGCGATTTAATCGCGGCGCGAGGTTTGTAATCGAGTGGGTTCGGTAACTGCTCCTGCGTTACTCTAATGGCTTACATTCCTGTAAGAATAAGTAAAAATCGAGCAACAAAGAGTTAATCGTCCCTAGATCGAGCTCAAAGGGCAGCGCATGTTTGGCATTTATGCTGCGTTATCGCCTATTTATGTGGAATGACCACACTCCATAGGCTCTGCCTTGCCCAAATACCAAACAGTGTGCTGCAAAGTTAATCACGACAGGTCAACACGGCCTAGTGCTAACCCCATCAATAGAGATATAGTCCTCAATTAGACTGACTTTGCACTATATCGCTAATTGACTGCCAGACCCGTGCTGGCAGTAATGCCTTAAGATGTGTATAAGTTTTACACAGCTGTGTACTACCTATTAAACCTTTATCGCATTCAGTTATTAATGATTGCTCGCGTAAATTATCAATAAAGCTAACCAGTACTTTTTTGTCAAAAAATTCAGGTGTTTTAATGCCATGCAGTGTACCTAGGCGCTGTGCTAATACTTGGCTTTCTCGTTCAAGTTCATCTTTGGCAATGGCATCATTTGTTTGAATAAATCCAATTACAATAGCGTAACGCTGCAAAGTAAAGCTTAGTGCTCTTCCTAGCATTTCAAGTTTGGCTAAACAATCGTTGCTATTTGTAATGTGGATATTGTCGCCATCAAACTCAATTAAGTTTTGATCTGCAAAGTTTGCCAAAATACGTGTTACGTAGTTTTCATCAAGTGGTTGCAAATACCACTCTTTAGCAAACAGCGGATAAAACGTTTTTACTAGCTCTTGGCACTGTTGAATAGTTGTTGTGTGCTGCTTGAATAGATGTAGCGCAATTAGGCTTGGTACAGCAAATAAGTGCAAAATATTATTTCGGTAGTAATTAAATAATACTTTTTCTTTATCGCTAATTGTAATAATTTCACCAAATTCATCACTTATCACTTCAAACTTATTAAGCTTTAATGCATGTGTTAGTAGTTGCTCAGGTGTTTCATCAGGCGCTGTTACTTTATCGCTGTAGCTAGCGTCGCGTTGTAAGCGCAGGTAAAAATCAAGTTGTGCTAGGAGCTTTGGTTTACTTAATGCCTGTTTATCGTTAACCAGTAATATCATTGCCAGTAAGTTAACAGCATTAAGCGCCGCTGCATTATTAATTTTAACCATTACTTGATCGGCAAGTTTAGTAACTTGCGACCCTAGCCATTGTGGCTTTTGAACATCGGTTGGATGAATTGAATCGCGCCAATCTGGTTGATTATCATTTAAATATTGGTTAATTGAGATTGGATCGCCAAAGTTTAAATTACCACGCCCATAATTTTTAAGATTTTTAATTGCTTTAAAAATACCAAAAATAGACTCGCCTTTTTTATCTTTACCATCAAGCTCTTTAAGGTAGGTGTTAATTTCCATAACGTGTTCGTAGCCAATATACACAGGCACTATCGATATAGGGCGGTCTATTCCACGCAGCATTGCCTGTAAGGTCATTGATAGCATACCCGTTTTAGGTGGAAGTAAACGCCCGGTTCTGCTTCGCCCGCCTTCTGTATAAAACTTAACGGAGTAGCCTTTAATAAATAGCTGGCTTAAATACTCTTTAAATATTGCCGAATAGAGCTTATTTCCTGCAAATGAGCGGCGAATAAAAAACGCTCCTGAGCGTCTAAAAATACCGCCGGCAGGGAAAAAGTTGAGATTGATACCCGCAGCTATGTGCGGTGGCACTAAGCCTAAATGATAAATTGAGTAGGTAAGCAGTAAGTAATCCATATGACTGCGGTGACACGGCATATAAATAATTTCATGCCCTTTGTTTGTTAACTCGTGAAGTTGCTCAGTATGTTTTATATCAATACCGTTATACAACTTGTTCCACAACCAAGTTAAAAACCTTTCCGCAACGCGTATCATTGCCTCAGAATAATTAGCAGCTATTTCATCAAGTAACTTGAGCGCATTTTGACGAGCTTGCTCTTGGCTAATGTTTTTTGACTTAGCTTCTTCCTGAATCGCTTTTTTTATTGTAGGTGAAGCAAGCAAAGAATTAAAGAGTTGCTCGCGTGATGGCATTTTTGGGCCTGTGGCTGCTAATTTTTGGCGTTTAAAGTGGACCAAGGCGACACGTAATAACTTGTGTGGTAATTCACTCACATCTGCTTTTTCATTTACTAAAAGCGATAAGTCGAGAGGTTGGCTGAAGCGAATAAAATTATCACGGCCTGAAAATAACACCACAAAAAATTTTCTAAACCAACTTGGCGTCAATGAGTGGGTAATTAAGGTACGTACTCCTGGTTTTTCTTTGCCTGGATCGCGCCCCCATAAAATAGTGACAGGCACTACTTGCACGTTTTTCTGACCACTTTTTAATAAGTGGTCGATGATCTGTTTACCTTGAGCCAACGCACTAGTTGATTTAGCTTCATCACCAAAAAGTGGTGGTGGGTTTTTTATACCAATGAAGCGTTCTAAACTTTGATTACCTAACACTTGTTCATCAGTCGGGCTGGGGAGACCATGTTTTTTACAAACATGTGCCAATGCCGCTAGGTCAAATCTTGAATTTAAGCGCACTATATAAAATGTAGGGAACTCAGGGTTTAAATTGTACTGTTCAATAGGGTTCTCTGGTAGCACTTTGCTTTTTACAAATAGACGGCTAAACCCAGCAGATAGAACATTTAAACAATAATTAAAAATACGCATCGACTCACCATATTGAGAGTTTAAAGGCAAAATTAGCGCAATAGGATACCATAACATCCAAAAATCACTTAATTTACGCAATAGAAGTCGCTAACAGCACAGCTATTAGTTTAAGTATAGCTTGTAAGTGGTGATGGTCGTTTATTTGCTCAAATCAAGAATCATTATATTGCTTCTAAATAGTTGTTGCATTTATCACCAACACCTCTATAATACGCAGGCTTTCGAAATTCCCTAGGGAACTAGAGAGGATAAATTAAGCTTGGATTTCAAGCTAATAAACAGGAGTTCCGATTTGGAACTCAACGTAGATATAAATCAACAACCGGCATCTTATGTTTTTAAGATTGTTTCGGTCGTTTTTTTATGCTCTTTTAAATGCTCTTTATATTGAGGTTAAGAATGTCAAATCAACGCATTCGTATTCGCCTAAAAGCTTTTGACCACCGTTTGATTGACCAATCAACGGCAGAAATCGTGGAAACTGCGAAACGCACTGGCGCACAAGTACGTGGACCAATTCCACTACCTACACGCTTTGAACGTTTTACTGTACTAACTTCACCGCACGTTAATAAAGATGCGCGTGATCAGTACGAGATCCGCACCCATAAACGTCTGATTGACATCGTAGAACCAACTGACAAGACTGTTGACGCTCTTATGCGTTTAGATCTTGCTGCTGGTGTTGATGTTCAAATCAGCCTGGGTTAATCGAAAGATTAGAGAGGTTTTAGGAAAATGGCATTAGGTCTAGTCGGTCGTAAAGTGGGTATGACACGAATCTTCACTGAAGATGGTGTATCTATCCCTGTGACAGTTATTGAAGCGACACCTAACCGCATTGCTCAGATCAAATCTGACGCAACAGACGGTTATAACGCGCTTCAAGTAACCGCAGGCACTAAAAAAGCAAGTCGTGTAAACAAAGCTAAAGCGGGTCATTTCGCTAAAGCTGGTGTTGAAGCGGGTCGCGGTCTGTGGGAATTCCGCCTTAACGGTGGTGAAGGCGATTTTGAAGTAGGCGCAGAGCTTACTGTTGAATTATTCAACGAAATCAACAAGGTTGACGTAACCGGTACTTCTAAAGGTAAAGGTTTCCAAGGTGGTGTTAAGCGCTGGAATTTCAGCATGCAAGACGCTACACATGGTAACTCTCTATCTCACCGTGCTCCTGGTTCAATCGGTCAAAACCAATCACCTGGTAAGGTGTTTAAAGGTAAGAAAATGGCCGGTCATATGGGTGCTGAGCGTGTAACGACTCAAAACTTAGAACTAGTTCGCGTTGACGCTGAGCGTAATTTGCTTTTAGTTAAGGGTGCAGTACCTGGAGCTATTGGCGGTGACGTTATCGTTAAACCAGCTGTTAAAGCATAAGTCCTGGAGATTTAGTGATGGAATTAGCAATTAAAGACGCTTCTGGCGCTCTTGAAGTTTCTGAAGCTACTTTTGGACGTGAGTTTAACGAAGCATTAGTACACCAAGTAGTTGTTGCATACGCAGCAGGTGCTCGTCAAGGTACTCGTGCTCAGAAGACACGTTCTGAAGTAAGCGGTGGTGGTAAAAAACCATGGGCTCAAAAAGGTACTGGCCGTGCACGTGCCGGTACAATCCGTAGCCCAATTTGGCGTTCAGGTGGCGTTAGCTTTGCAGCTAAACCACAAGACCACAGCCAAAAAGTAAACCGTAAAATGTACCGTGGTGCGATTAAAAGCATCTTATCTGAATTAGTTCGTCAAGAGCGTTTAATCGTTGTTGAAAGTTTTGCTCTAGCAGCACCAAAAACTAAAGAACTAGTTGCTAAGCTTAAAGAACTTGAGCTTAAAGATGTTCTTATCGTGACTGAAGAAGTAGATGAAAATCTTTTCTTATCGGCACGTAACCTTTATAAGGTTGACACGCGTGATGTAGCTGGTATCGATCCTGTAAGCTTAATTGCTTTCGACAAGGTACTTATTACAGCCGCTGCTGTTAAGCAACTTGAGGAGGCGCTAGCATGATCCGCGAAGAACGTCTTTTAAAAGTGATCGTTGCTCCACATATCTCTGAAAAAAGCACTATTGCTGCTGAAGAAAACAATACTATTGTTTTTAAAGTATCAAATGACGCAACTAAAGCTGAAATTAAAGTAGCAGTTGAGAAGCTTTTTGAAGTAGAAGTAACGGGTGTTCGCACACTTAATGTTAAGGGTAAAACAAAACGTACTGGCGCACGTTTCGGTCGTCGTAACGACTGGAAAAAAGCTTACGTTACTCTTAAAGAAGGTAGTGAACTAGACTTTGTCGGCGGCGCCGAGTAATAAGGGGATAGAATTATGGCACTTCAAAAGTGTAAGCCTACTTCTGCGGGCCGTCGTCACCTAGTTAAAGTGGTTAACCCAGATCTACATAAGGGTAAGCCATACGCACCACTTTTAGAGAAAAACTCTAAATCAGGTGGTCGTAATAACAATGGTCGTATTACGGTTCGTCATATCGGTGGTGGTCATAAGCAACATTACCGTTTAATCGATTTTAAACGTACTAAAGATGGCATTCCAGCCACTGTTGAGCGTTTAGAATATGATCCAAATCGTAGCGCAAACATCGCTCTTGTATTATATGCAGACGGTGAGCGTCGTTACATTATCGCACCTAAAGGCTTAAAAGCTGGCGATGCAATCCAGTCTGGTGTTGATGCACCAATCAAACCTGGTAATGCATTACCAATGCGTAATATGCCTGTAGGTTCGACTGTTCACAACGTAGAATTAAAACCAGGTAAAGGTGCTCAAATCGCACGTTCTGCTGGTGCATACGTTCAAATCCTTGCTCGTGATGGTCAGTATGTAACATTACGTCTTCGTTCAGGCGAAGTTCGTAAAGTTGAATCTGATTGTCGTGCGACTCTAGGTGAAGTAGGCAATGCTGAGCATATGCTTCGTTCACTTGGTAAAGCAGGTGCAAATCGCTGGCGTGGTATTCGTCCGACAGTTCGTGGTGTTGCCATGAACCCGGTAGATCACCCACACGGTGGTGGTGAAGGTCGTACATCTGGTGGTCGTCATCCTGTGTCTCCATGGGGTAAACCGACTAAGGGTGCGAAGACGCGTAAGAATAAGCGTACGGATAAATTTATAGTACGTCGTCGTACTAAGTAATATTGAGGAATAGCCATGCCACGCTCTCTCAAGAAGGGTCCTTTTATAGACCTACACTTGCTGAAGAAGGTAGAGAAAGCTTTGGAAAGCGGTGAGAAGAAGCCAATTAAAACTTGGAGCCGTCGTTCAATGATCATACCTAACATGATCGGATTGACCATTGCTGTCCATAATGGTCGCCAGCACGTACCAGTTTTCGTTTCTGACGAAATGATCGGTCACAAACTAGGTGAATTTGCACCAACTCGCACTTACCGTGGCCATGCTGCGGATAAGAAAGCGAAGAAACGTTAAGAGGGGAAGATAAATGCAAGCATTAGCTAAACATAAATTCGCCTCTGGTTCGGCGCAAAAAGCACGTCTAGTTGCAGATCAGATCCGCGGATTACCTGTCGATCGCGCACTAGAAATCCTGGCGTACAGCCCTAAAAAAGCGGCTGTATTAGTTAAGAAAGTACTTGAGTCTGCTATTGCTAACGCAGAGCATAACGAAGGTGCTGACATTGATGAGCTTCGTATAACTACGATCTTTGTGGACGATGGTCCTACAATGAAACGTATTATGCCTCGTGCTAAAGGACGCGCAGACCGCATCCTTAAGCGTACAAGCCATATCACTGTTATGGTTTCAGATAGCTAGGAGTATAAGTAATGGGACAAAAAGTTCATCCTACTGGTATTCGCCTAGGTATATCTAAACCTTGGGTTTCTACCTGGTACGCGAGTTCTAAAGATTTCTCTGATCAGCTTTTTGGCGATCACAAAGTTCGTGCATTCCTTACTAAGGAATTAAAAACGGCTTCTGTGTCTAAAATCGTTATTGAGCGTCCAGCAAAATCAATCCGCGTAACAATTCACACGGCTCGTCCGGGTGTTGTTATCGGTAAAAAAGGCGAAGACGTAGAAAAATTACGTCAAGCGGTAACTAAAATCGCTGGTGTACCTGCTCAGATTAATATCTCTGAAGTACGTAAACCAGAACTAGATGCACAACTAGTAGCAGACGGCATTGCCTCTCAACTAGAACGTCGTGTTATGTTCCGTCGCGCTATGAAGCGTTCGGTACAAAATGCAATGCGCATCGGTTCTAAAGGGATTAAAGTTGAAGTTAGCGGTCGTCTTGGCGGCGCTGAAATCGCACGTTCAGAATGGTATCGTGAAGGTCGTGTACCTCTACATACTCTTCGTGCTGATATCGATTACGCAACTTCTGAAGCCTTAACCACTTATGGTATCATTGGTGTTAAAGTTTGGATTTTCAAAGGCGAAGTTATTGGTGGTTTACCACTAGTACAAGAGCAAGAAAAACCAGCTAAACGCGCACCAAAGAAAGCCAAGAAAAGTGCTAAGTAGAGGTAGCGAGTAATGTTACAGCCAAAACGTACAAAATTCCGTAAAATGCACAAAGGCCGCAACCGCGGTTTAGCGCAAAACGGTAACAAAGTAAGCTTCGGTACTTTCGGATTGAAAGCTACTGGCCGTGGCCGCATGACTGCTCGTCAAATCGAAGCAGCTCGTCGTGCTATGACGCGTCACGTGAAACGTCAAGGTAAAATCTGGATTCGTGTCTTCCCTGACAAACCGATTACAGAAAAACCTCTTGAAGTTCGTATGGGTAAAGGTAAAGGTTCTGTTGAATATTGGGTTGCTGAAATTCAGCCTGGTAAAGTACTTTACGAAATGGAAGGTGTTTCAGAAGAGCTTGCTCGTGAAGCATTCGACCTTGCTGCTCGTAAACTGCCATTCAAAACAACTTTCGTAACTCGGACGGTAATGTGATGAAAGCTAGCGAACTAAAAGACAAAAGCGTAGAAGAGCTTAATGCTGAACTTCTAGGACTACTTCGTGAGCAATTTAATATGCGCATGCAAGCTAGCACTGGTCAGTTAGCTCAGACACACACGCTAAGAACAGTACGCCGCGATATCGCGCGTGTAAAAACAGTTATTAACCAGAAGGCAGGTCAATAATGAGCGATAAAATTCGTACTCTTCAAGGCCGTGTAATCAGCGACAAGATGGAAAAATCTTTCACTATCGCTATCGCACGTTATGTGAAGCACCCAATTTATGGGAAATTCATTAAACGTACGACTAAGTTACACGTACATGACGAAAATAACACAGCAAAAGCGGGTGACGTAGTTACTATCCGTGAATGCGCACCAATTTCTAAGAATAAATCTTGGACTTTAGTAGACGTTATTTCTAGTCCAAAACAAGCTTAATTTTTTAATTAAGTTAGTTTTGTAAAAAAGCCTCAGCATTAGCTGGGGCTTTTTTGTATTAGAAAGTTGAGTTCAATAAATTAATACTTAACCTGAACTCTAGTTAAGATATTTACTAATATATTGAGTCATAATGATATTTTAATTTATTTTTCTCTAGCCAGAGACCTTTAGTGAAAACAAGGCTAATTTACGTATCAATAGCGGGCCTATTGTAAGTAAGTGCAACGTTAGTTAGCGCTGAAAATAGCTGCTTGAGATAGATTTATTATCCAGGGTTCAGGTTATTTACTTTTCTTTTTGATGTAATGGCTTAACTCGTCGTACACTCATTAATATTCCAATAAATATAAAGACGGCTGAAGACACACATAAAATACGATTTTCTATTCGACTAACATCACGCTGCCCTATAATTTCGTAAATGACATCACCTTCAATATATTTTTCACCTTTATAAATTTCAGTAATATTGATTGCCCAAAAACCTTGGTTTTTAGCCTGGTAAGTGAAGAAGGTTTCAGGGAAAAAGATATTAAGCATCGCGCAAAGGTAGATTAGTATGCCGATAATAATAAAAAGAATGCCGCCCCATTTTAATTTTTTAGTAAGGTTTGCTGTTTTTTCTTGATTAGGAACGAAGTGTTCAATCGAAACATGATAGCAGACATTTAATTTTTCAATAACATCGGGTGAAGGAATGGATTGTCCGTTTTCGAGTTTAGACAAGTAAGATTGCTGAATGCCAATTTCCTTAGCCGCAAAAGCTTGCGTCCATTTTTTGTTCGCTCTAAGGCGTTTTAATTCCATTCCTAACGATGACATGTTTCCATACCTAAATAATTTACTGACCCGTTTATTATCGCTAAAAATGGCCTATTTAAATAGCCTATAGTGTTATATTCATGGCTATGAATAAAAATAATGTTATGAATATTAGTAAGTTATATGTTATTCGAGGTTTTTTTAGTTATGCTAAGTGGACTAATTAATAGAGGAGTATTACAAAATGAAAATATATTTTTACCAAACTGCCATGTTTATAAGCTTGTTGTTTTTATCACACACGAGTTTAGCTGAGCCCGTGTTTGCAATTAAAGCAACTATTTATAAATTACAAAATAACATCACTATAGATAGTAAAATAGATGAAACCTTGAAGCAGCTAAAACCGAGCCATCAACCTCAGCTATTGGCCAGTTTAAATGAAAGTGCATTAATGGAAATAGGCGATGAAGCGCAGTTAACCGCCCTTGAGGTCAAAACCAATGAAGACGGCAGCTACTTTAATGCAACGATGAAGTTAAAAGAAAAAGTAGATGGGCAGTGGGAGTCAATTACCTCGTTTATGCCTCATATTCCTGACGGGCAAACGGTGTATTTTAGCCGTACATTTAAAGACAGTGTTTGGTTGATAAAATTAACAGGGAAGCGCTATGAGTCTATCGTATTGGGTCAGGAGAGTTTTGAGTAGCCTCAGCAAATGCTGAGGCTTTATTGATTAAACTATTACCAAATCATCTCTACAAATTCAGGGTGATCGATATATGGGTTACGATTGCCTTGAAATTCAAATGCGGCTTGGTTGCGATCTAATTCCATTTGGCTAACAGGGTCACTGTTGTGCCATTTTAGCAGCATAGCAACAACCCAGCTTTCAAATACTTGATTGTTTGAGCCGTTAAGTACTGCGTCGCTTGAAGTTGTTTTAGTTTGCCAAGAGCCAATAATATTTTCGTAACGCGTTGCCATATAAAAATAAGCACGTGCAAAGTCACCTTTAAATTCATCAATAGGCTCAAACACAGTGCCTGAGTAATTTAATGAACTAACGGCAGAACCTAATTTACTTCCGTTAGTTGATGTAAATGAGGCGCTTGCTACTTCACCAAATGGGAAGTTGCTACGCTTTGAATTTACATAGCCGTCAGTTGCGTAAATATGATGAACATCAGAGTTCATCGGTTCAACTTTTCCACCAAACCAACTTTTAGGGAACGAATGTTCTCGGTTGTAACAATCCGCCTCACTATTATATGCGCCGCACTGATTTGTAACGGCTGCATAGCTATAGCTGTCAGCACCGTTCGGTTTCTCGCTGTACATATCTAAAATACTATTATCGTTTTCAAAATATTTATCACGTGCTGATGAGTCGTAAAAATTCCAGATAGCTGAATAACCCTGTGCATTATGATCTTTGATAATATGGTAAAGTTCAGTTTTTAAGGCATAGCCAGTTAGGCCTTGTGCAGTGACATAATAGCCTGTTGGTGTTGTGCCACCGCCTGTATCACCTAGCTCAAATGTTGTGCTGTCTGTGTTGCTAAAGCTTGCACCGCTGGCGATAGTTTTCTGAGCGTGTACTAATGCATAGCTACCATTACCTAATGAGCAACACATACCATCGCCATAGCTATCACTAATTACAAGTGTATAGGCACCATCGGCTAAACATATTTTTTCATTGTATTGCGTGTTTGATGCGTAACCACTGCCATTGGCAATTGCTCTACCTTGGTTATTATTAACAGCCCAGCTTGTCTCGCTGCCGTAATTGTCGGTATTAAGTGTTAGGGTCAGGCTATTGTCAGAGCAGCTTGGTGATGCGCCGCCGTCGCTATTAGGTAAAAAATTATCTATGTATACAGTTTCATTCCCATCGAACCCGCTTACATCATAGAAACGTAAACCCACATTAATAGTTTTGCTACTGCTTGCTGTGTAGCTATGGCTAATTGTTTGCCATTGATTTGTTTGCGCTTCGTTTGAGTAGCCTTGGTAGCCATCTACATATAAGCGGGCTTTAACTTTACCTTCTGTATGGTAAACGTCAGCCGAGAAATTGTAGGTTTTACCTATCTCTACAGTAATTTGCTGCAATAAGTCGGTGTTACTTTGTGAGCCCGTTGTTACATTGATAGCAGCAGAGCGATGACCATTTTTAACTGTACTGGTAGAAGGCGATAAGCTAATACCGTTATCTATTGTCGTCCATGATGCAGGTGTATTGCCTGACCATTGTTCAAAACCGCCGTTAGTTACATTGGCCATTACCGGAAGTGAGCCAAGTAATAGTGCCGTGCTCAGTAGTTTATTTTTGTATGTCCCGTGTGACATGGGTATTCCTATTTTTTATTTTGAATGTGGAATATACCTTATATTAGTTTGGTTACAAAATTGTTAATTTAAAATCCGATAAAAGACAATAATGTCTTTTTAATCTGTTTTTGAAGGTATTTTTATAAATTAATAACTAAATGGAATATCAAAGCAGATTCTATTCTTTTTTTATCTATGCTGAGCCCGTTATCCTACAGACTCATAAAACCTCAGCAGACATTCTCTGGATGAGGTAAAACTCATTGTTAACAATGCAAAAAGTGTATTGTGATTAATTTTCAGGGTTACGGGGAATCGATTCATGTTGTTAGGTCAACTAAATGCTGCGGCCAGCCCGCTATCGCAAGATCAAGTACAAAAGCTGCAAGGTTTAGTGGCTGAACTTAATCCAATTCAACAAGCGTGGGTAAGTGGTTACTTAGCTGCAAATGCTAATTCGGCTGTGTTAGGTGGGCCAACTGCAGGCACGCCGGCTGCGGGTGATGCTGCAGCGCTAACCATTTTATATGGCTCGCAAACAGGTAACGCAAAAGGCGTGGCAACCAAGATGAAAGAGCAGGCTGAATCACGAGGCCTAGCAGTTAAATTGGTTAGCATGTCGGATTACAAGCCAACAGCCCTGAAAAAAGAAAAATTCTTAACTGTTGTTGTATCTACTTACGGTGAAGGTGAGCCACCTGAAGACGGCGAAACATTACATGAATTTTTAGCAACTAAAAAAGCGCCAAAGCTAGACGATGTAAAAATAGCCGTTATTGGGTTAGGTGATTCAAGTTATGAATTTTTCTGCCAAACGGCAAAAGACTTTGAAGAGCGCTTAAATAAACTCGGTGCAAAAACTATATATCAACGTGCTGATTTAGATGTAGATTACGAAGATGAAGCGGCAACGTGGATCTCGGGCGCACTTGATGCCTTTGAGCCAGACCTAAAAGCACAGCAAGGCGCAACGGCGGGCCAAGCTGGCATAATGCCTTTTGGTGCACCTACCGCTGCTTCAAGCCAGTACACAAAGCAAAATCCATTTGCAGCAGAGCTTTTAACAGTACAAAAAATTACCGGTCGCGACTCTACTAAAGACGTGCGCCACGTTGAAATTTCGCTTGAAGGTTCTGACATTACTTACACGCCAGGTGATTCGTTAGGTGTATACTTTTTAAATGACGATGTATTAGTTGATGAAGTACTTACACTTACTCAAATAGATGCAACAAGCATTGTAAAAGTAGGTGATGAAGAGCTAAGCGTACGCGATGCACTTATTGAAAAGCTAGAGTTGACTCAGTCATATCCAGGTTTTGTAGAAAAATACGCAACAGCAACAGGTACGCCTGAATTATTAAAGCTTGTGGAAGATAAAGCGGCAATGCGTGCGTATATTGAACCTCGCCAGATATTTGATGTAATTCGCCAAAATCCAGCAAAAATTGATGCGCAAACATTAGTAGATTGCCTACGTAAGCTGCAAGCTCGTTTGTACTCAATTGCATCTAGCCAAGCAGAGGTTGAAGACGAAGTGCATTTAACTCTAGGCTTAGTTGAGTTTGATGCATTTGATAGCGAGCATTTAGGTGGTTGTACTGGTTACTTAACTCGCCGTGCTGAAGAAGGCTGTAAAGTTAAAGTATTTAGTGAACATAACGATAATTTCCGCCTACCTACTAACGATGATACACCGGTGATCATGGTTGGCCCAGGAACGGGTATTGCGCCGTTCCGTGCATTTTTACAAGAGCGTGATTCGCGTGAAGCGCAAGGCAAAAACTGGTTGTTTTTTGGTAACCCACATTTTACTCAAGATTTTTTATACCAAGTAGAAATACAAGGTTATTTAAAATCTGGCCTACTTAACAAGGTAGATGTTGCATTTAGCCGCGATCAGGCCGAAAAAATATATGTGCAAGATAAGTTACGCAGTAACAGTAAAGACGTGTTTGAATGGCTAGAAGCGGGTGCTCATTTTTATATTTGTGGCGATGCAAATCGCATGGCAAAAGATGTACACAATGCTTTGGTTGATATCATTAAAGAAAATACGGGCAAGAACAACGAAGATGCAGAGCAATATTTAAAAGATTTACGTAGCGCAAACCGCTATCAGAAAGACGTGTATTAATCACGTTTCTTATTTTATTTAACAGCTAACGGCCGTCACTGTAACAAATTTAGGATTTAAAATGAGCGAACAAGATAAAAACGTAAAACTTTCTGATAACGAACGTTTGAAAAGAGAAAGTAACTTTTTGCGTGGCACAATAGCCGAAGATTTAAAAGATGAAATTACCGGTGGCTTTACTGCCGATAATTTTCAGTTAATTCGTTTTCATGGCATGTATCAACAAGATGACCGCGATATACGTGGTGAGCGCGCTAAGCAAAAGCTAGAGCCACTACATAATGTGATGTTACGTGCACGTATGCCTGGCGGTATTATTAAGCCAGAGCAGTGGTTAGCAATCGACAAGTTTGCAGATGACAAAACAAGTTACGGCAGTATTCGTTTAACAACGCGTCAAACGTTTCAATTTCATGGTGTGCTAAAACCAAATATTAAAGGCATGCACCAAATGCTCGATAGCGTAGGTATAGACTCAATTGCTACAGCGGGTGATGTTAACCGTAATGTACTTTGTACTACCAACCCCGTTGAGTCTGAGTTACATCAAGAGGCTTACGATTGGGCTGCAAAAATCTCTGAACATTTATTACCAAAAACGAAAGCCTACGCTGAAATTTGGTTAAATGGCGAAAAAGCCGAAACTACTGAAGAGCCAATCTTAGGGTCTAATTACTTACCACGTAAATTTAAAACAACGGTAACCATCCCGCCTAACAACGAAGTTGATGTTCACGCTAACGATTTAAACTTTGTGGCAATTGCTGATAACGGCAAGCTTGTTGGTTTTAACGTATTAGTGGGCGGTGGCCTTGCCATGACGCACGGCGATACAGCAACTTATCCGCGTAAGGCTGATGACTTTGGCTTTATTACGCTAGAAGATACCTTAAAAATTGCAGAGCATGTTGTATCTGTGCAGCGCGATTGGGGTAATCGTTCAAACCGTAAAAATGCAAAAACTAAATACACATTAGACCGTGTTGGCGTTGATGTATTTAAAGCTGAAGTAGAAAAACGCTCAGGCGTTACATTTGCACCAAGCCGTCCGTTTGAGTTTACTCATCGTGGTGACCGCATTGGTTGGGTTGAAGGCATTGATGGCAAGCACCACTTAACGCTATTTATTCAAAGTGGTCGTATTTTAGATTACCCAGGCAAGCCGCTTAAAACTGGTTGTCGTAAAATCGCAGAAGTTCACCAAGGTGATATGCGTATGACGGCAAACCAAAACTTAATTATTGCTGGCGTACCTGCAGATCAAAAAGCCGTGATTGAAGAAATTGCCCGTAGCCATGGCCTAATTGATGACAAAGATTCGCAGCAACGTAAAAACTCTATGGCGTGTGTTTCACTGCCAACGTGCCCACTTGCAATGGCCGAAGCAGAGCGTTACTTACCAAGTCTTGTAGAAAAAACTGAAGCATTACTTGCTAAGCACGGTATACCAGATGACAGCATTATTATGCGCGTTGTAGGTTGTCCTAATGGTTGTGGCCGCGCAATGCTTGCAGAAGCTGGTTTAGTAGGCAAAGGCCCAGGCAAGTACAACATTTACTTAGGGGGGAATTTAGAGGGCACACGTATTCCTAAGCTGTACCTTGAGAATGTAGGCGAAGATGTTTACCTAGACGCATTCGATAAGCTAATTGGCCAATGGGCAAAAGAGCGCAACGAAGGTGAATGCTTTGGTGACTTTGTGATCCGTAAAGGCATAGTCGCTGAAGTAAAAGTATCAGTAACTGATTTTCACGCTTAATTAAATACCAGCGCACAGCGCTGGTGAGGTTTGAAATTTACCATGAGTGAATTTAAAAACATTTTACAGCTAGATAAACAAAGCCAAATGGCTATGTTAGCTGATGCTAATGGTTTGCTGGCGGATATGAGCGCAGAACAGCGCGTTGCATGGGCGCTTGATAACTTGCCAGATACGGCTTTTCTATCATCTAGCTTTGGTATTCAAGCGGCAGTTATGCTGCATTTAATGACCTCACAACGCCCTGATATTCCCGTTGTGTTAACCGATACAGGTTATTTATTTCCTGAAACCTATCAGTTTATTGAACAAATGAGTGAGCGTTTATCACTGAACTTAAAAGTGTATAAAGCGCAGCTTAGCCCTGCATGGCAGGAGGCTAAATTTGGTAAGTTATGGGAGCAAGGCGAAAACGGCATTAAACAATACAATCAGCTTAATAAAGTGGAGCCGATGACCCGTGCGTTAAAAGAGATTGAGGCGTGTACATGGTTTAGTGGCCTACGACGCGATCAATCATCTACGCGCGCTGATAAGCAATTTGTAGAAATTAGCCGTGGCACAGTCAAAGTGTACCCGATAATAGAATGGTCTAATCGCGACGTATATCAGTACCTGACTAAGCACGATTTACCTTATCACCCGTTATGGGAGCAAGGTTATGTGTCGATGGGAGATGTACACACTACGCGTAAATTAGAGCCGGGTATGACTGAGGAAGAAACCCGTTTCTTTGGCTTAAATCGTGAGTGTGGGTTACACATTGATGGCGATGGCATTTAACACGGCGCACGTGTAGCTAAATCGTAATTGAAAAACGCAGCATAGGCTGCGTTTTTATTATCTTTAATTAAGGTACAAAAAATTGCCTAATTAGATAATTTTTATTAGACTCATTAGAATAAAGGATTAATTAAAGCAGGAACGCTATGAAATACTTTACCTACTTAGCCATATCAATCATGGTTATTGCTGTCATCTCTTTGTTTTATTTAAAAAAACCTGATGGTCAAACATGGCTTTCTGCATCATTAATTAGCAATGAATCTCAGCAGGTTAAAGAAAAGGTGATTTCGTTATCGAGTAATGCGTTAGATCAGGCTGTGCAAGGCGTAAAGCAAGCCGGGGATCAAATCGTAAATCGCATTTCTGATGAGCCAGCTGCTGCAAATGCAACCTCAAACGGTAAAATCTTTAAATGGCAAGACGAAACAGGCCAATGGCATTTTTCTGATACGCCAAACCCCCACGCAAAAAGCATTGAAGTAACGCTCGACCCTAAAGACGTTACTATTATTGCCGCAGAAGATACCTCTATTTTAAATCGTATACCAAAAACGTTAAATACTTCTAGTGAGCAAGTGATACCCAGTGTTTTTAACCCTGATTCAATTAAAAAGTTATTTCAAGACACTGAAAATGTAAAACAAAAGCTAGAAAAGCGTAATAAAGAAATCAATAATTTAAGCGCGCTTTAATTATTTAGAGCGAGTGCTTTTATGGTTTTTTAAATAATGTTTTTCGGCTTCCATTAACAGTATGGTTAAATATATTTTAGTGGGAAGTGACAGCAGTACGCCTACGGCAATACATGCCGCAGCTATAATTATTCCTTGAATGCCATGATCTACAGTGACATACCTCGACACAATCAAAGTGTGGCCCGTTACAATAAGGCACAAGCCAAGCACAATTGATATTTTAAGCAGCCTAATTATCATTGTTTGCGACATAGTTACCTCACTAAGAGTTGCCTTAGTGTAGGCACGCTTTAAATGCTTAGCATTGATTTAAGACAACAAACAGCACACATAAAAAAGCCCAGCTTATTACTAAACTGGGCTTTTAAATGTATTAACTACTGTCTTTGTTAGTCGAGCATATTACGCAGTACATACTGTAAAATACCGCCGTGTTTGTAGTAATCCCACTCCTTAGGAGTATCAATACGTACATCGGCGCTAAAGCTTACTTTTTTGCCTTCAGCGTTGGTTGCAATAACACTCACTTCATCGGTTTTATCATATAAGCCTTCAATATCAAATTGCTCTTGGCCCGTTAACCCTAGCGATTCATAGCTTTCGCCATCTTTAAATTGCAGAGGTAACACACCCATGCCAATTAAGTTAGAGCGATGAATGCGCTCATAGCTTTGTGCCACAACCGCTTTAACGCCTAATAAAAGTGAACCTTTAGCCGCCCAATCACGAGATGAACCGGTGCCGTATTCTTTACCCGCTAAAATAATGAGAGGCGTATTATTTTTTTGATACTCCATAGCTGCATCATAAATACTTGTTAATGTATCTTCAGGCTGAGTACGCGTTACGCCGCCTTCAGTACCTGGAGCAAGTAAGTTTTTAAGGCGAACATTAGCAAATGTGCCACGCATCATTACTTCGTGATTACCTCGACGTGAACCGTACGAGTTAAACTGCGCTTTATCTACGCCTTTTTCTTGCAAATATAAGCCTGCTGGCGCATCTGCTTTAATAGCCCCTGCCGGAGAAATATGGTCAGTGGTCACTGAATCCCCAAGTTTAGCTAAACAACGTGCACCTTGAATAGTAGGAATACCAGGAGGCTCTACTTTCATGCCATCAAAAAAAGGTGCCTTTTTAATATAGGTTGAGTCATCGTCCCAATCATAAAGCTTTCCATCCGGTATTTGAATTTGCTGCCAGCGGCTATCGCCTTCGTAAACGTTAGCATAGCTTTTTTCAAACATTTCTCTGGTTACGGTTTCTTTTACTAGGTCGCTGACTTCTTTAACACTTGGCCAAATGTTTTTAAGGTAAATATCGTTCCCGTTAGCATCTTGCGCGAGGGGCTCGTTGTATACGTCGATATCGGTTCTACCGGCAATAGCGTAAGCAACTACTAGCGGAGGGGACGCTAAAAAGTTCATTTTAACATCTTGGTGAATACGCCCTTCAAAATTACGATTACCCGATAAAATAGAGCTAACCACTAATTTATGTTTTTGAATCGCATCTGATATTTCGGTTGCAAGCGGTCCTGAGTTACCTATACAGGTTGTACAGCCATAACCGACTAAGTTAAAGCCTAGACTTTCTAGGTCATCCATCAAGCCTGCTTTTTCTAGATAATCAGTAACTACTTTTGAGCCTGGAGCAAGTGATGTTTTAACCCAAGGTTTTACATTAATGCCTAATTGCTTTGCTTTTTTAGCAACTAGGCCAGCAGCTAAAATTACACTTGGATTAGAGGTGTTGGTACAGCTGGTAATCGCGGCAATAACACAAGCGCCATCGTTTAGCTCAAACTCTTGGCCTTTAAATTTAACTTTAGCGGCGCCCATAAACTGCGCCTCATCAATGGGTTCATCGGGGTTTGTTGTTGGGCCTTCACTTTCAATACGAGCTTGTTCTTCATCACTTTTATCTCGACGGGCCATGCGCTCGTTTTGAAAGCTTTTTAAATGTTCGCCAATAATCTCGCCCGCTTTATTGAGAGCGATTCTGTCTTGTGGGCGTGTAGGACCTGCAAGGCTTGGTACAACGTCATCTAATTTAAGCTCAAGTGTGTCGGTATAATTAGCTTCGTCGCCGTCATTACGCCATAAACCTTGATGTTTAGCGTAATCTTCAATTACTTTTAGGTGTTTTTCGTCACGATTTGTTAAGCGTAAATAATTAATGGTTTCATCATCAATCGGGAAAATACCACAAGTAGCACCGTACTCTGGTGCCATATTCGCTATGGTTGCTCTATCGGCAAGCGGTAGGTCGGCAAGGCCATCGCCGTAAAACTCTACAAATTTACCCACTACACCATGGTTACGCAGTATTTCGGTTACTGTTAATACCAAATCGGTTGCAGTCGTGCCTTCAGGTAGTCGGCCGCTAAGCTTCATACCCACAACCTGTGGAATGAGTAAACTTATTGGCTGACCAAGCATAGCGGCTTCGGCTTCAATGCCGCCTACACCCCAACCAAGCACACCTAAGCCATTTATCATGGTGGTGTGCGAGTCTGTGCCTACAAGTGTGTCTGGGTAAGCGTATTTTTTGCCATCGCGATCTTCATTAAAAACAACGCGCGCTAGATACTCTAAATTTACTTGGTGAACAATACCCGTAGCTGGTGGCACTACTTTTAAATTATCAAAAGCGGTTTGTCCCCAACGTAAAAATTCGTAACGTTCTTTATTTCGGTCGTATTCAAGTTTTGCATTTAAATCAAATGCACCCTCATTACCGTAACCATCTACCTGTACCGAATGGTCAATAACAAGTTCAGCTGGCGATAACGGGTTTATTTTTGCGGGATCCCCACCGAGTTTTTCCATTGCGTCACGCATGGCGGCTAAATCAACAATAGCGGGTACGCCAGTAAAATCTTGCATAACAACACGGGCGGGTGTAAAGGCAACTTCAGATGCAGGCTTTGCTTGAGGATCCCAATTAAGAAGGGCTTGAATATCTTGTTCTTTAATATTTGCGCCATCTTCGTTACGAAGCAGGTTTTCAAGTAATACTTTTAAAGAAAAGGGCAATCGTTTCGCTTTGTCGCCAAGTCCTTTTAGAGAATGAATATGATATTGCTCACCATTTATTGTGAGCTGATGTTGGGTATCGAAACTATTATTCATTATTTGCCCCTTTATGAATTATAAAAATATTTTGAAGAGTGACCTCTGTAGTACTTGAATTGCAAAGTGCATACCAATGTAAAAAGCCGTCTTTAGAGAACGAATTTTATACCGTTATTATAGTAGAGGTGATGCTGAAAAATTTAATTTCAAGAGATGATTTAAAAGACGAGGTAAGGTCAAAAGTTATTTTGACCTTTATTAATTACTGTAACCAACCTTGTTGCTTAGCTTTAATACTTAAATAAAGTAGAGCAAT
Organism: Pseudoalteromonas aliena SW19; assembly: GCF_014905615.1. Classification (NCBI taxonomy): domain Bacteria; kingdom Pseudomonadati; phylum Pseudomonadota; class Gammaproteobacteria; order Alteromonadales; family Pseudoalteromonadaceae; genus Pseudoalteromonas; species Pseudoalteromonas aliena. The sequence goes on along the minus strand of NZ_AQGU01000022.1, from coordinate 481,267 downwards.
GGCAATTATGATTACAAAAACAGGCATAAATACAGCACTTGCGCCAAGCAGCTCAATACTGTTTATCACTACAAAGTTATAGTACTGCTGTAGTAAAATAGCACCGAGCGACAGTGCAAAAGTAGGTGTTGCCAGCGCGTTTTTAGTAAGTAGAAACAGACAACCCAAAGTGCTTCCAAGTACAGCTATAGCAAAGGCAATAGTTGACCAAATAGGAACATTAGAGTAGGCAGCTTGTTGATCTAGCGGAAGTCTACCTATCATTTCGGGTGTCATCATCATGTGCATAGCAAATGCAATAACGCCAAGTAAGTTCCATACAAGTGCCGCCCATACAGCGGGTTTAAACCAGGTGGCTGGTGTGTTTTTTGACATATTATTACCTTGTTTTTATTATTAGCTAGGTAATTAAAGAGCAAAAAGGCCAACTATACAAGGTGGCCTTTTTATATAAAAAGAGGTTTTTTAAATACTTAACCAAATGAAATAGGACGACGACCTGTTTTATCGTCAACTTTAGGCTTTTTAGTGCGCTTGCGCTTAGCTTTAGCTGGCTGATTTGTTGGTTGTGGTGCAGCTTGCTTTGATTCTGCTTGAGTTTGTGCCGCAGATTTTTCTGCAGGGACAGCGCCTTCACTTAGGGACAGTTTAAAAAACTCACCATCAAATTCTAATACATCACCACTGTATAATTTTTTCCGTTTTATTGTACAAATTTCATGGTTAACACCCACATAGCCTTCGGTAATTAGGTTTTTAGCTTGGCCGCCACCTTCAACTAAGTTTAGTACTTTTAATAATTTGCAGAGCTCAATGGGCTCTTCTTCTAATTCTATTTCTATGTATTCTTCGTTCATATTTGATCTCGGTGGGGGAACGCACAAGCTTTAGTATAAAGGCTCGCAGCGACTTTTGCACCAAAGCAAATAACTTTAGCTCAGTGCCATGAATAAATAGCGATGAAAGTTTTTATGTGTTTTTTCTGTCTTTAAAAAAACTGCAGCAATTGAAGAGTAAGCTTTGCTGCAATTAATTTTACGCGTGGCTCGCTAATTGCTGAAGCTCTGGCGAATTTATTAGTTTTCATCAAATGGAGTAGAAAATGGGCGTAAGGTTAGCAATGAAAAAAGAGCTAATGGGCTTAGATAATTCAGATATGTTAACTGCGGATGATGTTAGAGCGCACCTTGCTAATTCTGTAAATAAGCAAACAGAGCAAGATGAACGCGGTTTTTCTGTCATTTCAAAATTTAATGACACTCACAGCCGCTTAGTCAGTGGAGATGTGATGAGAAAAACACAACTTAAATTTGAACGCCATCGCTTGTTTAATGAAGTTTTATATACTCGACAAAGTGTTGATGCATGGTTAAGTAGCCAAACAAATTAGGTTGCAATTAATGAATACCTTCAATAGACTACAAGTGTAATCAATTGGGGTGACTATGAAAAATGGAATTTTAGTTGGGCTATTGTTAGTGCTTTTAAGTGCCTGCCAACAGCCCACAGTGTATGTTTATACCGAGGCTTTAACGGTCAAGCAAAAACAGCAACTAACAGAAAAGCTGCAAAACCAAACGTTGCCTTTTCAATTTAATGATTTACCAATACCAAAAGAGTTTTTGGCCGCAACACTTGCACTCTCCAAAGATAAATTACGCATTGCTGAAATTGAGCAACTTGCAAATATAATGCAAGCAATGGGTTACCAGCCGCAAATAAATTATGTGTCGGTAGCAAATCATCATTACAGCAATGGTAATATTGGTTTTTACTTACGAGGTGAGCAAACAGAGCGTCACTTTAAAATGCCTAAATTGATGCGGACAACTGCTTGCAGCAAAGATAAGTATAATGATTTGCAAGCTATATTCTCTCCAAAAGGGGTCGATTTCACCCTACCAAATGGTACGGGTACTCAGTTAGCTTGGGAGTACAGTGAAGGTTATTTAGTTATTTATTATCAAAGCACATCCCAGTCATACACGCATACAACCCCTTTAGTGAGCACGCCATTTGGTGAAAAACCTTCAGATACATTTGCGTATAACGCTCAATTAGAAAAACCAGAATGGCTCAATTGCTCACTGCAAATTGTGTATATGGATTAACCGTGATTTTCTATATATTTGAAAAAATTAAATACATTGTTATTGTTTAGATACAATAATTTTTATATGACAAGGATGTAGTTAATGGCAAATAAAGCATTTAAAAACGCTGGTCTTTTGGGAACGGTTTATTTTGTAGGGGCTTTCCTCTATAAAGAGTTTTTTAAGAAGCGTGAGGATGCTGAGGAGCAATATAAAAACTTATACCCCCTTCTAAAAATCACCTTCACTAGGGCTGGTCGAGACTCAAGTGAATTTAATAATTTACTAAATGCCTTTTTATCACTAACCCCCGTTGGTGCAAATCGCAGAAATTTTAAACGAAGATACATAGATGACAATAGCGGGTGGAGTAATTTACCTAAAGACCCAGCAAAAATTCCATATGGGCATTGGTGGTGATATGAACAAAATGTGTTGGAAAATCGGTTTTTTTGTTATTGCTTGTTTTGTTATGTATGCAATCTATGATGCATTTACAGTTGCAGATATTATTGCACCGACACATCCTTTCTTTTTAAGTATTTTAATGTTATTTGCAGATTTGTTGATACTATTTGGTGCGTACTGTTGTGCATTTAATAAATTTATAATCCGCTCTAAAGCCATTTGGTTGGCAGTAATAATACTATTTTTTACTCTAAACGGTGCTGCTTTAATTTATGAATTTATTAATAACCATGGCGGATATGAAGTCTACGACATGGTTACTATGACTGCTTTTTATTTACTATTTGCCTCAGTCTTAGTCTTGCCAATTATTAAGTATATTGAAGACTTAAATCAAATTAATAGCAACCCTGATATTGATACCAACCCGCAATAATATTTTATCAACTTGAGGAAATAAACCTGACACTCTAACTGCGTTAAAAGCTCCTGCTAAACGACAGCCGTGTGTGCAGGAGCTAGAGTAATGTAGGAAAAATTGCCGAGAACAACTAAATACCGAAATTTTTGCTTTGTTATCGATCAGATTTTCTTACCTCAAAATAGACCACTTAATTAAGCGAAATGGTATGACTCGTAATTTGCTGTTTCGATTACCTAGCTACTCGCTTCTAGATAGTGGCTAAGTTTTGCAATTCGTTCGCTCATGCCCTCGATAATACGGTCTTTAATTTTTTCACGTATAACATTAGGTAAGCGAGTCAATGCTTCAGGGGTTATAGCGAGCACAATAGTGTCGCTTTTAGCACGGGCGCTCGTGCTTCTTTCTCTGTTACCAATAAACGCGCCTTCACCTATAAATTCACCCGGTTGTATAGTACCAAGCTCTAATAAATGATTATGCTTAAATACTAACAATGCACCGCTGAGTACAATGTATAAACGTTTGTCGTTATCAAATTGTTTAAATAAAAATTGCTGCTGACTCACTAAATAGAGCATACCGAACGATTCTAATAATATTTGGCGTTCGTTGAGGGTAAACTCTTTAAAAAAATGCAGTCTGTTTATAATTTCCAATTGTTTGAATAAGGGAATATGTTCAATTAACTTCATCAATAACTCAAATTTATTAATAGTTAACTAATGTTGCGCTCTTTTAACTTTCGGGTCAACGTGTTGCGACCCCAGCCAATTTTTATTGCGGCATCTTGTTTATGGCCAGAACAATTAGCGAGTGCGGTTTTTATTAAGCGAGTTTCTAATTGCGCTTGAATATCGGGCCAAATATTTTCTTTACCTTGCTTGAGCTCATTATTGAGCCACTGCTGAAATGCATCGAGCCAATCGCCTTCTTCCTGTGTTGGTGATGCATCAAGGATCTCAGGTGGTAAATCTTGTTCCGTAACCAATTCTCCAGGCGCCATTACAGTAAGCCATCGGCAGGTGTTTTCTAATTGGCGGACATTGCCAGGCCAGTTAAATAAACAAAGCTGCTCGGTCGCTTTCGAGCTAAGAATTTTACTTTCTACCTGTAAGTCTTTTGCGCTTTTGTGCAAAAAATGTTGTGATAAACGTTCAATATCTTCAGTGCGCTCTCGCAGAGCCGGTAAGCGTAAACGGACAACATTTAACCGATGGAATAAGTCATCTCTAAACTTACCTTGCTTGACTAAGTCTTCAAGGTTTTGATGTGTTGCTGCAATAATACGTACATCTACTTTTATACTCTGGTGTCCGCCAACACGATAAAATTCGCCATCTGCTAGTACGCGCAGTAATCGTGTTTGCACATCCAATGGCATATCACCAATTTCATCTAAAAACAGTGTACCGCCATTGGCTTGTTCAAAACGGCCTTTGCGTACACTATCGGCTCCTGTAAATGCGCCCTTTTCGTGGCCAAATAGCTCTGACTCAACAAGTTCCTTTGGAATTGCTGCCATGTTGAGTGCAATAAACTGGTTTTCTTTTCGCGGGCTATGATTATGTAGAGCACTGGCGACGAGCTCTTTACCGGTGCCCGATTCACCATTAATTAATACGCTCATGCTAGAAGCTGATAGTTTACCTATCGCTCTAAATACTTCTTGCATGGCGGGTGCTTCACCAATAATGTGCGCACTCTTTGGGGGAAGTTGTTTGCGTTTAGTTTTTTTCGTCGAGTTTGCTCTAAATGCACTTTCGACAAGGGCTACGGCATCATTCAAATCAAATGGCTTGGCTAAGTATTCAAATGCTCCTTTTTGAAAAGCATTAACAGCGGAGTCTAAGTCTGAGTGTGCGGTCATTATAATAACAGGCAATCCAGGGTTTTGCTCTGCGATTAGCTCAAGTAAAGCCATACCGTCCATACCAGGCATTCGCACATCAGATACTAAAACAGTTGGTTGACTAAATTTTAATGCATTTAGCACATCTTGCGCATTAGCAAAACTTTCAACATTAAATCCCGCACGGGTTAGCGCCTTTTCAAGTACAAAGCGAATTGAGGCGTCATCATCTACAAGCCAAACTGTTTTCATGCAAACTCCAAACATTAATCTGCGAAGGGCAGATAGATATTAAATTCAGTATGTCCAGGCCAGCTATCACATTCAATGTAACCACTGTGTTGATCTACAAGTGTTTGAGCAATCGAAAGTCCAAGTCCTGAGCCACCATCTTTGTTGGTGATCATGGGATAGAACAACGTTTCGCGTACACTGGGGTCAATGCCTGGACCGTTATCAGACACTTGAATCAACAAGGCTTTTTTAGGTGCTTTACCAGGACGGCGATGCTGGTGGTTTATACGTGTTTTTATTTTTATTTCACCGCCACCAATGAGCGCCTGCTGAGCATTACGGACAATGTTCAGTATTACTTGTTGTATTTTACTTTGATCAATATATACATCCGGAATGCTAGGGTCATAGTCCTTTACCAGCGTGATATTGGCACAGCTATCAAGCGTACTTAGTCTGACTACTGATTCTAGCGTTTGATGTATATTGCCATAAGATTTTTGCGGAAGCTGGTTTGGCCCTAATAGCCTATCTACCAATTCACACAATCGATCTGTTTGCTCAATTATAAGCTCAGCACACTGATCTCTTTCCAGTTGATTAACTTCATATTGCAATAACTGCGCCGCTCCACGAATTCCACCTAAAGGATTTTTAATTTCGTGCGCTAAACCACGAATTAAATTACGCGCAGCTTGGTATTGATGCATTTGATTTGAGGCTTGGTCGTGCTTTATTTCATCATCAGTTTGGCGCCATTCAAACAAAATATAAAGCGTACCGTTAAATTTAATTTGCCGTGTGCTGACCGCTATTTTTGCATGGCGTGAATCGCTAAAAACCACGTCAGCTCTGTGTTGCTGGCAATCTACTCCATCAATAAGAGAGTATTGTTCAATACGTTTTAGATCAATCGAATGATAGTTAAATAGGCTATCAAAGGGTTGTTCTAGCAAACGCTTAGTGCCTAAGCCAAGTAGCTCGCTGGTACTGGTGTTGGCATACACAACGGTAAAATTTTTGTCGAGTAGCATGACTGCTGTTGTTTGGTTTTGCCAAATGGCATCGAGTAGCTCAGGGCTAAAATTTTTATTATCAATCATAGTTGCACCATTTTAGTGCGCAGATGTTTGCAGGCAAGTTATTTTATTAAAATGGACTGCTGCGCCTATGTATTACGGTTAAATTTAGTTACCAAGCGCTAAACCTTTTCTGCGCATAAAGAATATACAAGGCTCGCTTAGAGCAATAATTTTATTTTTATTATTAAAAAGTTTTAATTGTAGTGAGTGCTCGCCGCGTTGAACATTTTTAACAGCAAATGTTGAGTCATTGCTAGCAGGACCATTTGCTTTGCCATCAATAAAAAGCTGTATGGTAAAACCACTTTCAAATCGAGGTGTTATTTGACTAGTTACATAAACTGTTCCGGTATTTTCGTGAATTGTTTGGTTATGCTCAGGCGACGAAATAGTAATGTTGAACACTGTTTTTTGGGGTTGAGTTTGCTCGTTTAAAATATCGGTATTTGTTGCTGGCATAGTAAGATTTTGGCTGGTGAGTTTTACCTCTTTTGCGCCAGAGTGTGGGGTGTCTGAAAACACAAGTACGCCGTTTTTATCTTTCCAAACGTATATTTTTGTTTCACCTGCATAACAGTAATCACTTAATCCTAAAGCAATTATTAGCAATAAAATATTGTTGTTCACCCAGCAACCCTGCATTTTCACGATAACTTAACTTTAGTGGAGATTGATTAAATTTACCATTAAAAAAGCCCGCTAAGCGGGCTTGAGAACACACATTTTTTAACAGCTAAATTAACAGCTGTAGTACATTTCGAACTCAACTGGGTGAGTTGTCATGTTAAGTTTTTCTACTTCTTTAGACTTAAGACCAATATAAGCATCAATTAAGTCATCAGTGAATACGCCACCTTGCGTTAAGAATTCACGATCTGCGCTAAGTGCATCAAGTGCTTCTTCAAGTGATGCTGCAACAGTTGGAATTTCTGCGGCTTCTTCAGCTGGTAAGTCGTATAAATCTTTATCCATTGCATCGCCAGGGTGGATCTTGTTTTTGATACCATCAAGGCCAGCCATAAGCATTGCAGAGAAAGCAAGGTATGGGTTAGCAGTTGGATCTGGGAAGCGTACTTCAATACGACGACCTTTTTCAGATGGAACCACTGGAATACGAATTGATGCCGAACGGTTACGTGCAGAGTAAGCAAGCATAACAGGCGCTTCAAAGCCTGGTACTAAACGTTTGTACGAGTTAGTAGAGGCATTTGCAAACGCGTTAATTGCTTTTGCATGCTTGATAATACCGCCGATGTAGTAAAGTGCATCTTCAGAAAGGCCACCGTACTTGTCGCCTGCGAATAAGTTAACACCGTCTTTAGCTAAAGACTGGTGACAATGCATACCAGAACCGTTATCACCAACAACAGGCTTAGGCATAAACGTGGCTGTTTTACCGTATAAGTGAGCCATGTTGTGGATAACATATTTCATTTCTTGAATTTCATCCGCTTTTAATACCATAGTATTAAAGCGAGTAGCGATTTCGTTTTGACCTGCTGTTGCTACTTCGTGGTGATGTGCTTCAACTACTTGGCCCATCTCTTCTAACACTAGACACGTAGCTGAACGCCAATCTTGGAAATCGTCAACAGGTGCAACAGGAAAATAACCACCTTTAACACCAGGGCGGTGACCTGTGTTGCCATCAGCATATTCTTTATCTGAGTTCCAAGCTGCTTGCTTAGAATCAATTTTGTACATTGAACCCGACATATCTGATTTGTATTTAACATCGTCAAATACGAAAAACTCTGGCTCTGGACCAAACAATACCGTGTCGGCAATACCAGTCGAGCGCATATATTCTTCAGCGCGCTTAGCAACAGAACGCGGGTCGCGCTCATAACCTTGAAGTGTAGAAGGTTCAACTACATCACAACGGACAATTAGTGTTACTTCTTCTGTAAAAGGGTCTAACTTTATAGAATCTGCATCGGGTAATAACACCATGTCTGATTCGTTAATACCCTTCCAACCTGCAATTGAAGAGCCATCAAACATTTTGCCGTCTTCGAAAAAGTCTTCATCAACTTGATGATGAGGGATAGATACATGTTGTTCTTTACCCTTAGTGTCAGTAAAGCGTAAATCAATGAACTTAACGTCATTTTCTTTAATAAAATCTAAAACCGATTGTGACATGTGTCCTCCAACTATTGGATTTTGTTGTTGCTGCATAATTGCTTTGGCATTTACTAAGCTGATTTTATGCCATTTTTATAACTATATGTTTATAAATTAAAAAAAATAAGTTGTTATAAAATACAGTGTAGTGACGCACTGTTTTGGTGCGTAAAATATCCATTGTGGTGCAATATTTACACGGTGTGATTTGTTGATAATTTAAACGTTCGAAATTAGCATAACCTAAATGCAAAGGAGTACCAAAAATATCGATAAAATAGCCTAAATAGCTATTTTTCAAAAAATAATCGAAATTTAATTCATATAATTGTCATATATAAAACAGATACTTAGTAAAAGTATTGAGAAAGTTTCCAAATTTATATTGGATAAACTTTCATCCATGTCATTAATGAGGGATAATATGCGCCCTTTTAAATCCTATGCTGGGACATCTCGCGAAAGCGTGGATGAGTGCGTAGATCTTGCAGGATCATTGAGAATTTAATTTCTCTGAGTAAATATATGAGCATCGAAAAGTTAAGAAATATAGCGATTATCGCGCACGTTGACCACGGTAAAACAACTCTGGTTGACAAACTACTTGAGCAATCAGGTACATTAGAAACACGCGGCGGTAACGAAGAGCGCGTGATGGACTCAAACGACATTGAGAAAGAACGTGGTATTACCATTTTGGCTAAAAACACAGCCATTTCTTGGAATGACTACCATATCAATATCGTAGATACCCCAGGACACGCCGATTTCGGTGGTGAAGTTGAACGCGTACTTTCGATGGCTGACTCAGTATTATTACTTGTTGATGCTCAAGAAGGTCCAATGCCACAAACGCGTTTCGTTACGCAAAAGGCATTCGCGCAAGGCTTAAAGCCAATCGTCGTTATCAATAAAATTGATAAGCCAGGTTCACGTCCTGATTGGGTTATGGATCAAATCTTTGATTTATTCGACAACCTTGGTGCAACTGACGAACAGTTAGATTTTAAAGTAATCTACGCTTCAGCTATCAACGGCTGGGCAACACTAGATTTAGACGAGCCATCAGACAACATGGAACCTATGTTCAAGATGATCGTTGAAGAAGTATCACCGCCGGATGCAGATCCTGAAGGTGATTTCCAAATGCAAATTTCTCAACTAGATTACAACTCTTATGTTGGTGTAGTTGGTATTGGTCGTATCAAACGTGGTTCTGTTGCTCCTAACCAACAAGTTACTATTATCAGTGCTGATGGCACTACACGTAATGGTAAAATTGGCGCAGTACAAAGCTACCTAGGTCTTGAACGTATCGAAACTGAAAGAGCTTACGCTGGTAACATCGTAACTGTAACAGGTATTGGTGAGCTTAAGATTTCAGACACAGTTTGTTTCCCTGGAAACGTTGAAGCATTACCACCACTAAGTGTTGATGAGCCAACTGTAACAATGACATTCTCTGTAAATAACTCACCTTTCTGTGGTAAAGAAGGTAAGTTTGTAACGTCACGTAATATCCGTGAGCGTTTAGACAAAGAATTAGTACACAACGTAGCACTTCGCGTTGAAGATACTGCTAGCCCAGATAGTTTCCGTGTTTCTGGTCGTGGTGAATTACACCTAGGTATCTTAATCGAGAACATGCGTCGTGAAGGTTACGAGCTTTCAGTTTCTCGTCCAGAAGTTATCTTACGTACTGTCGATGGCGTTCTAGAAGAACCGTTTGAAACAGTAACTATTGACTGTCAAGACGAGCATCAGGGTTCTGTTATGGAACAAGTTGGCCTACGTAAAGGTGAACTTACTAACATGACGCCAGATGGCAAAGGCCGTATGCGTTTAGACTTCATGATCCCTAGCCGTGGTTTAATTGGTTTCCAAACTGATTTCATGACGCTTACTTCAGGTTCTGGTCTTATGTACCATACGTTCGATCATTACGGTCCTCACAAAGGTGGCGACATCGGTGTTCGTAAGAACGGCGTAATGATTGCAAACGCAACAGGTAAAGCACTTACTAACGCATTATTCAACTTACAAGAACGCGGCCGTTTATTCATCGGTCACGGTGTTGAAGTATACGAAGGTATGGTTATCGGTATTCATAACCGTGATAACGACCTTACAGTTAACGCCCTTAAAGGTAAGCAGTTAACTAACGTACGTGCATCTGGTACAGATGAAGCACAAACGCTTTCTCCACACCTTAACTACTCACTTGAGCAAGCGCTTGAGTTCATCGATGATGACGAGCTAGTTGAAGTTACTCCACTAAACATTCGTATCCGTAAGCGTCATCTTACTGAAAACGAACGTAAACGTGCGGGTCGTGCACCTAAAGCATAATCACCTTATTTAAATAAAGTGATTTTAAAAGCCGCTGTATTGAAAAATACAGCGGCTTTTTTGTGTTTTGGAATGGCTATAATTTCTTATTGCTGCTTAATACCAATCTGCATAAATCTTTGATCAGTTTAACGAATTAAATTGCACTATAACGTCGTTAAAAATTTTTTATTTAGAACAACTAGATACAAAAATTTTTGCCTAGTTCTAGCGTAATTTTCTTAACGTTAAATAGACCCCATATATAAGCAGATTGGTATAAGTGGTTCGATAATAGGATGAATTTATAGGTTCCATTTAGATATAACTCTTTGTACTACTATCGAAATAAATCTATATTTTTATAGTCTAGTAAAAAATTAATTAATTGTATATTGTATGCCTTATTTTTCGAAAGACAGACCATGATCGATTTTCAAAAAATATTTCAACTTGCAGAATTTAAAGTCGAACCAGCAATAGATACAGTTAGCTTTGGCAGCCAGTCTATAGCAATTAAATCGATGGCTATGAAAATATTATGCTACCTCGCGAGTCATGAAGGCCAATTGGTCACCAGAGATGATTTAAGAGAACGTGTATGGAATAACTCTACAGTGAGTGATCATGCAATTAATAATCATATATATGGTTTACGCCGTGCGTTATCTAAGTTGGATCCTAAAGCCAAATATATTCATACGGTAACAGGAACAGGCACGAATGGTTACAGATTAAATGCCCGAATTACTCAAAGCAGGTCTGAGCCTTTTACTCACCCGCTCGACCTACCTCATGAATTCTGCACTGAAAAATTAAAGAGTGGCGCTAAAAAAACAAAATTGGATAGACCAAACTATATATATCTTTTTTTATCGATATTATTAGTGCTTATTATTGTTTATTTTTTTTATTTTACTTATCGGTATATTGTTGAACCTACAAAGTATAATACTGTTACGGCGATTACCTCCCATGAGGGAAGAGAACAAAGCTCTTCGGTGAGTGAGGATGGTGAGATTCTCATTTACTCAAATCGTGTTGATAGAACTCAAAAGTGGCAGTTATACGCGAGTCGTGTAAATGATTTTGGGAATGCAAAAAAAATTTTTAACGATCCATTTGGCAATGATAACTTTGTTAGTATTTCACCAGATAAAAAGAAAATCGCATTTATAAGATATAAAAGAGGCTCAAGAGGAATTTACTTAGCTGATTTTGATGCACAAAGTCTTCAAGCTAGCAATGCTAAAATATATATAAAGCTTTCAGTTCACAATTTATCTCCCTCAATAAATTGGCTTAATAATAACCAGTTTTTTTATAACGCAAAAGAAACACCAACCGCACCGTTGAAGTTTTATTTATACAATATTGCGCTAAATATATCAGAACAAATCACTTCTCCGGCAATGAATACATTCGGAGACCTAATGGCGACTATATCACCTAATAAAAAGTGGTTAGCGCTAATGCGCTCTGATGGTGCTTTTGGTTACCGATTATATTTACTAAATATAAATACTAAAGACTTAGTATCAACACCAGTTTACAGCAATGAAATGAGGACTGGTTTTAGTTTTAGCGATAATAGTCAGCATCTTTATTTTATAGATGAACAGGGATATTTTTCCAAACTTGATGTCTATAACAGCAGCATATCTAAAGTATCTGATAAACAATATATAGGCTATTGGCCAATTAAAATTTATGGTAAACCACAGTTTATTATGCAGCAAGATTGGGGATTGTCATCGCTTACAACTCAAATTATTAAACATGCTAACCCTTTAAAAGGAGGTGATGGGGTTGCTGAAGTTATCGTAAAAAATAATATGTCTATTCGTGCAATTGAAGGTGTGGGTAATGGAGGATTAATTTTCGCTTCAGTGGGTGCTAATTATAAAATACAACTATGGAGGTATGAAGAGGGTGTAGCACGTCAATTATCAAAATTTAATGAGAAACCAAAATACAAACCTCCGCTTAGTTTAAATTGGCAAAAAGGCAGTAACAAGGCGTTATTATCTTTGAATAAAACATGTCGATTAGTAAATATAGATACTGGAAAAGATACGCCTCTATGTCCATTTGGTGAGAGTTTTTATGCCGGTCGATTCTCATTGAATGCTAATTCATTGTACCTAGCAGGGTTTAAGCATGATAAGCCAAATGCAGTAAAATTGGCAGTTACCGGATATCCTTTAACTAAGTTGTCGATCATGGCTAATGCAAACACTATTGTGCAGCATACAGCAGATGATTTTTATTATAGTGAGCATGGTAGTTATGATATTTATTACTATAATTCAAGAACATTGAAACACATTAAACTAATCTCGCGTACATATATCAGTAATCCTTACTCGGTCAATGATTTTATAGTTACAAAGCGCGGAATATATTATATGGACAGAGTAAAAATAAGAGAAAATGCTATTTACTATTATGACTTTAATAAAAAAACTACCGAGTTCGTAATTCATAGTAAAGACAATTACCCTAATATAGTTTTGAGTGATGATGAGCAATATATATATCTAATTCAATCATACGATAACAATAGTAATTTGTTACTTGTTCAATAAACCGCATCTATAAGCAGGTTGATATCAGATCATTCTGTAAGTTAGCCTAAGCTCCGGTCAAGATATTTATTTAAAACGCTCACTTTTACATGTGGGCTTTTTAATTTTTTGAGAATTAAATTATATTTATAGAATTACTTGTTACCGAATGGTTGTTCATATTGTAATTTGTTAATTGCTTAAATAACAAAAATCAGAGTCGATATATTTCATATTTATGTTTTTATAATAAATAAGCGCGAACTATTTTTTAAGTATTATTTATTTTGTTTTTTATTGTTTACCATTTTTTATCATTACTCATCATCTACACGTATATCATTAATAATAACGGTTATTTTATTTTTTAAATTAATGTTTAATAAGGCTTTTTTGTGTTTTTAAAATTGCTTTTAAGAATGCGATCATGTTTTATAAATATATCAATTTTATTTGATTGTATATCATATACACATTACCTTTGTGTTGCACTTAAGTTAATTTAATGTGCATCGTTTGTTTTCGATGTTTTATAAACATAACAATAGCTATCTATACAACATAAAATGGTGAATATAATGATACGACCCTCATCAAGACTAGCTAAAGGACTTATTGGTTCTTTAGCCTTTTTTTCACATCATGCATTTAGTGCAGACTTGCCTGATATGTGTGCAACGCAAGGATCTTCGACCTCAATAAGTGATGGAGTACCCATTTGTATAAGCAATACCAATGTGGCCTATTTAAGCTTAAGTGGTGCCAGCTCGCATGATAGTATTGCAATTAGCACTGCACATGGTTCGGGAGATTTAAATCTATATGTAGATCAAGGGCGCTGGCCTAGTACAGGCCCTAATAGTACAGCCTACAAGTCATTAACGGCAGATTCAAACCAAGAATGCGTTATCATTAACAACCCCAGTCAACATTGGCTCATGATCGCAATATCAGGCGAGCGGGATAACGCGTCTATAGTTGTTGATTTTGGCGCTACTAGTTGTCGAAATGGTGATGAAACGCCTGGTACCGGAGGGAATAGCACGGGTCCTTTAAGGGCTCCCAATAATCTCAAAGGATCCCCAAATGGCACAAGCATTAATTTAACATGGAGTGATAATTCTAATAATGAGGATAGCTTTGAAATTCAACGCTCAAGTGCTGGATCTTCTTGGCAGGCAATTGCAACTATTGGTTCAAATAGTACCAGTTACACTGATACGGGTTTAACAGAAAATACGACTTATTATTACACTATGTTTGGGCAAAACAGTACCAATAAGTCAAGCTGGAGTAATACGGTTACTGTTAAAACAGCTCAATCAGATACGACCAATCCAAACTCGGGTACATTAGATGATATCTGTGCCATACAAGCGCCAACAACAGAAACATCACTATTGGATGGTGTTCCCGTATGTGTGCCGGCTTCTTCACAAAAACATGGTTTCAGTGTTTCGACATTTAATCAAAATGTAACAAGTATTGCTTTTAGTACTGCGCATGGCTTGGGTAACTTAACATTAGCAGCAAGTGCTAATGGTTGGCCAAGAGCTGGAGATGACAGTATTAGATCCTTGCATGTGGGTAATACTGAGTGCGTAGTACTAACACAGCCTAAAAATGGTTGGAATAATGTTAACTTAGAAGGGTTATTTAAAGGCGTAAGTATTGTTGCTGATTTTAATGCAACTACTTGTCGAGTTACACCTGGGCCCGTAGATCCAGGAAATGATGGCTATGATTACAACAGTGTTCATGTACTCGTCTACCCAATCAGATTTCCAGATCAAGATTTAGAGTTTACTACAGCTCAAATTAACGCTGAGATGCAGAAGACCAAGGCGTATTTTACTGAGCAATCTTATGGGAAATTTAATTTCACATGGGAAATAAAGTCAAAGATCACCATGCCTAATAACCATGATTACTACAATTATGATAAAAATAAATGGAATCCAGGATACAAAGAGCAGTTAGTGAATGCGGGTGTTGATCCTAATTTCCCAGGTGAAGGTACGATTATAATGGTGACGTCACCACCAGTTGGGACTGAAGCGAGCTATTTTATTAACTCTCAAGCAGGTCCTCCGCTAATGGAAATCTATACTTATAAAGCAGGTACTATTGCTCATGAAGCTGGTCATGCTTTAGGTTTACATCACTCAATGTCTATTGAAGGTGGTAATAGTATCTTAAATGGAAATAGTAATGACTCGGTTACTAACTATGGCAACGTATTTGGCTTAATGGGTATGGGAGCTCACTCTTTAGAAGAAATGAATTTAATGTATAAGGGATATTTTAATAATTGGATAACTGAAACAGATGTACCAACTGTTACTACTTCAGGAAGATATCGAATTTATACATTTAATCATGGAACAGCGGCTGGACACAATGCACCTGGCGCTATTGGACTAAAGATTAAATCAGGTGATGGTGATAAAACTTACTGGGTAGAATACCGTACAATGCAGAAAAGTGAGATTAATACAGCGCCAAATAATCAGCTTCGTACACCCCTGCTGCAGAATGGTATTTTAATTAACTTGCAAAATTATATGGATGAAAATGCGGCTCCTTGGTATAACCATAATTCTTTATTACTTGATTCTACACCAAATTCACGTAGTTCAAGTTGGGCATTAGAGGACTTTAATGATGCACCATTGCAAATAAATCAAACTTTTATTGACCCTTGGAACGGGTTTAGTATCTATCCAATAGAAACAGGCGGAACCTTAGGTACTGCAAATGCTTGGATTGATGTACAAATCACAATCAATTAAAAGCGCCCTTTAAGAAACGCACACGGCTAAATTATGCTTGTGTGCGTTTTACATATATTAAAGAAAGTCAGGGCTTATTTATCCAAAAATTTTAATCAATAGCCATGTGGTAATTAACTCCAGCCCAATGCCTCTAAAGAATTCCGTTACTGGTGACTAAGCGCCATTAATTGTATCAAGCCTCTTTAAACATGTGCCCAGCGGTACCTTTTCTTATATGCTAACTAACCTGAACTCTGGATAATAAATCTATCTTCAGCAGCTATCATCAGTGCTAACTGCGTTGAATTTACTTGTAGTAGGTCAACTATCGGTGTGTAAATCTGCTTTTTTACGATTAAAAGCTCTCAATAATAGGGCTCAAAATTAAACTAACAACTCGGTTTCGGCTTGTCGTGAATGGATCACATTTTGAATGTCGAGTTGTTGGCTCTCTTTTGAGAGTTTAACTTTAGAGCCTTAATGAGTGAGTAACCACAATTTACGCTCAATTCCTCCTGCATAGCCAGTGAGCGCTCCATTACTGCCTATTACTCTATTACACGGTAAAATTAAGTTCATAGGGTTACGGCCATTAGCGCCGCCAACAGCTAGTGAACCCTTGGGTTTATTCACCATTTGAGCGATATCTAAATACGTGAAGACCTCGTCATATGGAATATTTGATAAGCAGCACCACACTGATTTTTGAAAATCTGTGCCTTTAGGAGCAAGAGGCAGATGAAATACGGTGCGGATTTTTGCAAAGTACTCGTGTAATTGTTTTTTACATTCAGCGGTTATATTGTTGGGTTTTACAGAGGCTTTACCTCTCTAGAAAATATAACTTGGGTTACCCCTTTCTCTGATGCTTTAAATTCAATAACACCTAGCGGTGTATCAATATAATCAACACGCCCTGGGTATGTATTTTAGTAATATCGACGCATAGCCTAAAATTTTAATGGCTATAATTGTACACTTTCACCTTCATTTAAAATATACAGCGGTACTTTTGAATCCATTTTATTGTACATATGCAATAAGCGCAGCAATGCAGAGTGACTGCTGTGGTCGCCCATCTTCCAGCTTGAGTTACCGTATCCCCAAGGTATCATTACTTTGCAGTTAAGCTCTTGCGCTGCGGTTAACGCGTCTTCTGGGGTGGTGTGTACGTAACGATACCAGTTAGGATCGTCTTTACTGTAGTAAGAAGCGATTGGCATTAAGCACACATCGATATCACCATATTTTGTTTGTATATCTCTAAAGTGTTTTGAGTAGCCCGTATCGCCTGCAAAAAATAAGGTGCTGCCGTTTTGTTCGAGCAGCCAGCCATTCCACAGATCTTTATCGTTATCTTCGTAAATAAAAGGCACCAATACACGAGCGCTAAAATGATGAGCTGGCACGGCATTAATAACTAAATCGTTAATACTCGTTTTTGCATACCACGCCATTTCGCTAATATTAAATCCACCTGTTGGGAAGTTATCAGCCATTCCCAGTGGCGTTAAGTAACGTGGTTTGTTACCTATTTCTTCTATATCGGCTTTGTTAAAGTGGTCATAATGAATATGGGAATACATTACCGCGTCAATATTTTCGAGTTCTTGCTTGTTTGGCCAAGCTCCTGGTTTACGATAAATACCACCTGCGAGTTTAAAGCCAAGTGCGACTGGCGAATCGAACTGCTCTTTTACAGGATCAAATACCACTTGCTGTCCGTTGGGGGTGCTGATCATAAACCCTGCATGGCCAAGCCAGCGAACAGTGTATCCGGTATTTAATTTTGGAATTACTTGCTCAGCAATATATTGGCAGTTCTCACTTCCTTCTTCGCATTGCAAATGAGTATTGCTTGGATAGCAGTCATTTTCACAACTAATAGGGTACGTTTTTTTGCCTGGGTATAGATTATGGTAGCGTCCTTCGCGCTTGCCATCTTTATGCTGTGGTACGACGGTATTAGGCCCTGCGATTCTTTCTATGTGATTAGCAGTTCCGCAAGCGGTCAGTAAGCTAGAGATAGCTAGAAGAGTTAAGGTACTTATTTTCATTGTAGTTTTTTATTTTAATTCTAATTTGTGAAAGTGTACCAAAAACGTTAGATTAATAAGTGGTTAAAAAGTAACAAAAAGTAAAAACAAAAAAGCCTGCAAAATTGCGGGCTTTTGTATTTTTACGTGTAATGAATTAGTTTAGCCTACGCTATTCATTTGTTTGATAAACTTGTTCGAGTCTTCAATCGATTTATTCATGTCGTTCATTAGTACTTGAATATCGCGCTTAAGATTAGTGAACTCGCCTTTAATAGCCGATACCGCTTGTGCGTTTAAGTTATGCTTTAAGTATAAAACGTTATCATGAAGCGATGTTAATACTGGCTCCATTTTACTCTCTGCGCTGCGCATTGAGCGTAATAGCTGTTCAAATTGACGCTGAGTAGCGGCTAGCTTTTTGCTGCTTTCACGTTTAAGTGATGCGCTTTTGTATTGCTCTAGCTCATCGCTCCACTCATCAAAAAGTGCTTCTGCTACGTCTTCTACTTTATTGATGTTAGTTGATACTTCGTTGGCGGCTTTTAAACTCGACTCGTAATCATCGTTTAACTGATTGTAAGTGTCTTGTAGTTCGCCACCATTAAAATCGATTAAAGTAGTTAAGCGTTCAAGTGCTGATTTAAATTCTTCTTGAGACTCTTGTTGCGAATCTTTGGTTTCTTCTACGCGGTCAATAAGGATATCGCGTTTGTGAATACCGACTTTTTCCATCGCAGAGTAATAAGCTGTTTGGCAACCTGACAAAGTAAGTGTTAGTGCAAGAATGGAAACACTAAGTAATGTTTGTTTTTTCATCTTAATTCCTGTTTACGCGTGTTAGTGCTGTAAATTATGGCGCTGATTGTTATTATAATCAAAACCACATAAGCACAAGTCAATTGTATGAATGATAAGCTCTCCCATTATAAACAGCAAGCTAAGTCCTTTATACGCCAGCAGCCAAGCTGGTGGATGCAGTATTTTAATCGCTGTATAGACGACCAAATAACGGTTAATGCCGGCTATTTAGCCTACGTTACATTACTTTCTTTGGTGCCGCTAATCGCTGTGGGTGTTGCTATATTTTCAGCGTTCCCAGGCTTTGAATCTACTCGCATCGAAATAGAGAGCTTTTTGTTTACTAACTTTGTGCCGACCTCTACTGACGTTATTAGAGAGCATATTAGCTCATTTGCCGGTAACGCAAACCAAATGACCGCAGTGGGTATTGGTTTTTTAGCGGCAATAGCCTTGCTGTTAATACGTAATGTGGATGCCACGTTAAATCGTATTTGGAGAATAAAGAAAAAGCGCCCGATGATGATCTCATTTGCAGTATATTGGATGGTTTTGAGTTTAGGGCCTATGTTACTTGGTGCCAGCATTGGTGTTACTTCTTACATCGTGTCGTTGGTATCGTTTGCTGATCAGGGAATTCCGGGATTTAGTGGGTTTTTGTTAAAGCTATTACCGTATGGCATTTCGATGGTGGGCTTTATTATGCTCTACACCTTAGTGCCTAATACGCGCGTGTCGTTTAAAGCCGCGATACCTGGGGCATTATTTGCGGCACTTTTGTTTGAGCTAACTAAAAAAGGGTTTGCACTTTATATCAGCCATTTTCCTTCATACGAAGTTATTTATGGTGCAGTAGCGACGATTCCTATTTTGTTTGTTTGGGTGTATTTATCGTGGGTTGTTGTTTTGCTAGGCGCTGAATTTACAGCGTGTATTAGCCCAGATGAAATACCAGAAACCCCCGATATTGAGTTTGAAGATGACAAGCCAACAGCAAAGGACACAGTTTAAATGCAAGGGTTAATACAGCGCGTAAAGCATGCCAAGGTAGAAATTAATAATCAAGTTGTAGGCGAAATTAGCCAAGGTATATTGTTGTTGCTGGGTGTTGAAAAACATGATGACACGCAAACGGCCGATAAGCTGTTACATAAAGTAAGTAATTACCGTATTTTTACTGACGAAAACGACAAAATGAACTTAAGCCTTAAAGATATTAAAGGCGAGTTATTAGTGGTTTCGCAATTTACGCTAGCGGCTGATACTAAAAAGGGTATGCGCCCTAGTTTTTCGTCTGCGGCAACGCCAAGCCAAGCTAATGAGCTTTACGAGTACTTTGTTGATAAAGCTAAAGAGTTGGGGCTTACAATAGCCACCGGTGAGTTTGGTGCCGATATGCAGGTAAGCTTGTGTAACGATGGACCCGTTACGTTTAACTTATCTGTTTAAGCTTTTTTGGTTACCACGACAATATGATTCACGTAGCCCGTAATTTTTTGCGGGCTGACTGTACAGTCAAACACATCAAATAAGAGTTGCTGAAGTTGCTTTAATTGCGACTCATGCTGGGATAAAAAGTTAATAAATAACACGCCGTTGTTATTTAAAGCCAAATAAATTTTTTTATAAAATGCTTCTTCAAATAAAAACCGAGGCGCGTCTATTTGGCTAAATAAATCTAAAATAATCCAATTTATATTGTGCGCTGTTTTTAAAACCTGTTGTGCGTCAGCGCAAACTAGTTGCTCATTTTTTCTTGATGAAAAAAACTGTGTATAGCAATTAATAATACCAGCGTTTTTTTCTACTGACATGACGTTTGCATGTGGATATTGGTGAAATAAGTAATTGCGAATAGCACCACCACCCAAGCCAAGTTCAAGTACGTTATTAGGTGAAGTGAGAGATTGCCATTGATTTGCTAAGTATTGCAAATGTGGAAAAAGTAAAGCGGATGGGTTTGTTGTATCAATAACAGATTGCAGCGTGTCGTTAATTAATAACCATCTTAAATTCTCATGCTCACGTACCTGAATATGATCACCATTATATTTATGCCAATAAAGTAATAGGCCTTCATTGTGGCTATTTTCAATAAAGTGGCTATTAATTAGGCCTGTAGATACATTTATATAATCGCTCATGACCTTTAGCATAAACCAGCTTTATCAAAGCGCAATGGCTTGTGTCATTAATTTTTTACGTATTGAGTTGTCATCACTAAAGTCGTATTTGCAGTTTTTTAAAGATGGAGTATGGTATTTGCCATAAATAAGCGCTGTAGTCTATTTTCTTTATGGCCAAACAACAGGAGTATGTATGTTTCAGGTAAGCACCCCCCAAAGTAGCGAAGATTGGCAAGCCTATTACCAGTTGCGTTGGCAGGTTTTACGCGCTCCTTGGGGCGAGCCACGTGGCTCTGAGCAAGATGATTTAGAACAAGATGCAGAGCACCGCTTTATAAAAAATAAAGAGGGTGATGTACTTGGCGTCGCGCGTCTGCACTTTAATAATCATGAGCAAGCACAAGTACGTTATATGGCAGTTGCCGAAGGAAATCGTAACCAACATATTGGCAGTCGTTTGTTGCATGAGCTCGAAAAAATAGCGTGGACTCAAAACGCAGGTGAATTGGTTTTATT
Source organism: Pseudoalteromonas aliena SW19 (assembly GCF_014905615.1). Lineage (NCBI taxonomy): Bacteria > Pseudomonadati > Pseudomonadota > Gammaproteobacteria > Alteromonadales > Pseudoalteromonadaceae > Pseudoalteromonas > Pseudoalteromonas aliena. The sequence goes on along the minus strand of NZ_AQGU01000022.1, from coordinate 459,902 downwards.
TGCTCGCGAACGTGCGCTAGAATTTTATAAACGCCACGGTTATGAATTAAAAGAGAAAGCGCACTTAGCGTATGGCGATGTGCAGCATTTTAAAATGATAAAACAAAAACCATGCGAGCCAGGTTGGTTCCGCCATCCTAATTGGACTCAAGTACTACAAAATACATGGCGTGAGTCGATTCCAATTAGTGATGCAATGGGGATTAAAGTAGAAAGCTATACCGATTGGCAGTTCACAACTCGCGCTGATTTAGACGCGAATTTGAATTTACATAATACGATGTTTGCAGGATCTATTTATAGCTTAGCTACACTCACTGGATGGGGAGCTACTTACTTAGCACTTAAAGAAGCAGGGCTTGAAGGTAATATTGTATTAGCCGATGCGAGTATTAAGTATTTAAAACCGCTTAATACAGATCCACGTGGTAGCGTTGATATTCAAACATGCAAAGGTCAACTTAGCGATTTAGAAACTGAAGGAAAGGCAAGCTACTTGGTCCCAGTCACTATTTTTGATGGTAATGACATTGTTGCTGAGTTTGAAGGACAGTTTGTTGTAAAAAAATAGCCATACTGAGATTTTAAATATGTTGAAAAGCCAAGTGTCTACTTAGCTCAAGTTGAAATGCTTTATAGCTTAATTAACTTGGGCTATAGCGGCATATTGCTAATAAATTCAGCGTGGTTAGCAGAATGTGCTGCAATAACGATGGGTTTATCCCCATCGTTATTGCATAGGTTATATCATTATCAAATCGATGTATTATGAACTGTACTCATGCAAATCACTTATGACTCTGAATCAGGGCGACTAACTGATACGCCGCCATTAAGTGAGATAATACGAGTTTTACTGATGCGGTGACGATAAATTTCTCTTAAATAATAAATAGCTTGCTTCACACAGTCTACAGATAAACGAATATCGTTAATCGAAGTAAACTTAGATTTATCTGTTATCAACTCTTTGTATTTTTTCTCATACATGGGCTTAATTGCATACCAATTTGTATCGAGGATTTTGGCTGGATTTTCAAATTTCTCGAGCATAGCTTCCAATTTAGCGTCATCGAACTCATCAGCACGAATAAACTCAATAACAGCGTTATCCAGTGTATCGTCGTAACGATAATCGCTTTTGGCAAAACAGCGTTTAATATAAGAAACAATTAGAGTTAAAAAATCGTCGCTTAAACAAGGGCTTTTAGCAATTAATGTCGTCATAGATAGATTTGCAGAGGCACCTATAACGAGTGCGTAACGTTTAAGAGTTGTGTTCGGAAATAAATTATTTAAGTGCATTTTAAGCTTATTTAAATCTAAATAAGATAATTTATAATCTTTTGGTAAGGAGACAATAGAAACAACAGAAGAGCAGTGTTTATAAAAATGCAGTTCTTTTAGAGCTTCAGACTTATAACCACTTTCTTGATATTTTTTGAGCAGCTCGCTATAACGGCTCGCTTCAATGGGTAATAAACTAATACCTTCAATTGCTTGCGTTGTTTTATTAAAATGCGGTAAATCGATAGACCGGAAAAATAAATCATCAATATCTAGATCACTTTGTCCTTTGTCAGATACCTTTATTTTTTCAGCATTATCCGCAACAACGGATTCTGCGTAAGCAATTGCCACAGGACCGGCTAAGCTCATAAATAAATCGTTTGCATCTAATCTAATTGTTTCACCAATATCTATACCTGCGCGTCTAAAGTAGTCCTGATCGTAATCGGTAGTAACTGACTGAGCGGTCAATATGTTGAAGATTTGTTGACTAATATATTGATTAGCATGTTTTTCCATCGAGTTAACGTCAATATACTGCATGCCATTACTAGCATCATTTTGCTCAGCATAGCGCATAATGTCGTTTGAAATTAGCATCATGGCATTCCAAGGTCTAAGCTTGTTGGTGTCTGTACCTGTCCTTTCATTATTGTCCATATTGTAAGAAAAATTCCATTCTTCAGATAAATACTTACACAACAGACGCCCTGCATTAATGTGCAACGCTTCAGACATTTCCTGATGGTCCGATATATTAGGCAAAATACAAATACCACTAGTGAATATCGGTTCAAAAACAAAAGATTGATTTTGACTGGTGGCTGAGTTTTCTGGCTTTATATCAAAGGTCTTATTAATGTATGAATATTGCTGTGCAAGCCCAAACTCAGATGCCATGCCTGAGCCAGTACCACCGCCAGCACTGAATATGTAAAAATACAATCGAGATTGATTAGCCCTGATCCCGCATGAATCAATTAGATAGGAATGTATGTATTTCCAATCTTGATTATTAAAATGCTCTGTATCTTTATTTAAAATTATTTTTGCTAGATATTGGCCTAATATCGGTGCATTACCTGCACCACCAGCGTGAACTTCCGATAAATCCATTATTTTTAGTTTATTATATTTTTCAATAAACCCGCCATTAGTCCCTTTGGATGAAAATCGGATCCGTCCTTCTATATCTTTATCTAGGTCACCCAACATAACTAAAGGCTCAATTAAGAACACAGGTTTAAATGTTTTACTGCTTTGTAAGTTGATGCTTCTTTGTATCCACTTTAACGGCCTTGTTTCTTGTTCTTTTGCCTTTGTTAAATCATTACGGTATTGCGCTAAGTAGTAGTCGCGAGCATCGTGCACAAGTGATGCCACATCTAAAGCAATATTAGAACCACAACGCCCTAAACCAATTAAGCAAACAGATGGAAAGTTAGGTTTATCACCACCACTGTCCATATTTTCATAGCTTTCTGGGTATACAGAGGCTCTTAATTTATCTAGGTGACTTAGAATTTTATTGATATCTTTTTCTGTAAAGTATTGGTATTCGCTATCAAATATAGGGGATGGTTCAGAAGCTTCTACGGGCTTGTTTTTTACAATAATATCAAATTCATCAGATGGCTGAGGTTTAGTGGGCGCAACTTTAGGTCTAACAGCGGGGTTGTTTAGTGATGGTTTATTGGTAGTTGCTTTAGCCGCTACTGATTTAGTTTGCGTTGTCTTATTAATTGGCATTGCGCACCCTTATAACTTTATATTCCATTCATTCAATTATTTAACTATAGTAGAATGGTGAAAAACTGCGCAATTATCCAGCAATTAAATAAATAACGAGTTACTTAAAGTCAAAACAGTGATTAAGAAGGGTTCTCTCATTATTATTTGGATACTTTTTTGGTTAACAGAGGCTAGGCTTAATGATTAAAGCATCATAAGTAGCAGTAAAATTGATCTCGTTTTTAAAAATATTACCCGTTTATACAAGTGATAAACGGGTAATATTTATTTTTGATTAAGGGCGAATACTTATTTAAAGTAAATCTGTCAGCAATATACCCACGCCAATACGTTCTATATCAGTGTTATAATCTATTAAGCTTTCGCCATAACCATTAAAGTATTGTGCGTAACCACGTACACGACCCCAGAGTGGGAATGACCAATCTACTTGAATGGCACCACGATTATCTGAATTTAAGTTGTTACGTGTCATAAAGCTAAATTCATGATCATTAAGTCGATACGCACCGCTAAACTCAAAGTAACCCATGTAACGATAAATATCTGGGTTATCGTCGCCTTTTGCTTCTAGAACATTTTCTTTTTCATCTTCAGCTATGCGGTACCAAGGTTTAAAGCTAAAAACAAAGCCTTCATTTTCCCAAATGAAATTAGCATAAATACGATTCCATGAGCGAGAGTTTGGCTGACTGCGGCCATTTGATTGATGCGAAATACCTAAAGCAATTGCCATTTCGTCGCCCCAAGGTACGTTTTCTTGGTCGAGATAATTAACCCAAAATATTTCTGGTTCATAGTTGGTTTCACGAAACGGCGAAGAAATTTCTGAATTATAAAGCTGCCAATATGATTGCAGCGTAAAGCCAAAAAATATTGCTTGATCATCATCAGCAAAATCATCATAAAGCGGCACTTTAATAGATAGCTGATATTTTGCTTCTAAATGGTCAAGAGGTTCGCCATCTTCTTCGTCAGTTAGTTCATCAAAGCGATCAAAAGGACGACTGTTAGGATGTGAGACGTACGAAAGAGGTAAAATATAGTTGCGCTTATGTGGCGTAATTACATTTCTATTCTTTTTGCCGACTTCTTCACGTGCTTGGCGTTTATCAAGTGCGGTAAGTTGTTTTTCTTCTTCAAGGGCCGAACATTTTTTACGAAGGTCGTCTAGAGTTTGCTTTCCATCTCCGCCAATAACTTCGTTTAAAATACACTGTTTTACAAGCTCAATATTGTCGTCTTGCTCGTTTGTAGGGGCTTCTTCTTGTGCGAAGGCCGCAGTACTTATTAAAGCAGAAAGAGTGATCCAGTGGCGCCAGCTCATTGTAATTCCTTTGTGAGTTTGAGGGGGAGTTAGGTTAATTTAATTATAACGTCTTTTTACATATGTAACGGTGAACTTTTCCTGAATTTTTATTTAAATCCAAAAATATACGAATGCAAAGTATATATAGATCAGAAAAAAAGCGGCCTAGGCCGCTTTTTTAATGCAAATTAACCATTTTAGTTAATTTATACCAATTTTATTAAAAACATGATCGTTCTAGCGTATTAAATAGCTCACTAACGACGTTAAAAATTATTTATATAGAACAACCTGTATCATAATTTTAGCCTTGTTATTGAGCTATTTTCTTATCGCTATAATAGATCACTAATTTAATGCAATTGGTATTACTCTCACGCAATGAGAAGTGGGAGCTAAAGCTCGAATACGTTAGTAAAAAATTTATAAAGTTCTGTACCTTGGTTAACGCTTGCCGATGCAAAGTGCAAAATGGCAATTGCATCGCAATCAAGAGTAAGTGTTTGTAGTGGCTGCTCGGTTAAGTAGCGCTCCATGCGTAAAATATGTGCAATAGGCTCACCGGCTTTAATGTGCCCGCCAAGCGGTGCTATGTATTCAACCATACCGCCAATAGGGGCGTAATAAGCAAAGTAGTCGTCTAAATTACACGCATAACGAGTAATATCAGCAGGGGTATGCATTGCATTTTGTAATACGCCTTTGTGGTTTAAGTAACTCAAAATACTGTTTGCATCGTTTAGTGCTTCTTTTAAATCTATTTTTTCTTGGCTGCCTAGCTCTACCGTAAATGCTTCTACAGGTATTGTTAACTTACGGCCTTGTGAACTAAGTTCATTACTTAAATGCCACCATGGGCAAAAGTTAGCTTCGTCCATAGCGCCGTCAAAATCACTAGGTATAAGCAGTACATGTTCAATATTAAAGTAACGCGCGCTGTCGGTTGCATAGATTGGGCAGTACAAATGCTTGCTTGAAATAGGACCCGTGTGTAAATCGAGTACTATATCAGCCTGATGAGCGAGCTTTTGTAGGTTCAGCGCAATGCGCTTACCCGTATTAAGTAAATAAGCAGGGCCGTTAAGTTTGCTGTCTACTTCGTCAATAAGCGCCTGTTTAAAGTTACTTTTTAATGTAGCGTCGTCATACTGAGTATGATTTTGTGCAAACTGCGTCACTAAATTTTTATTGTAGTGGTACATGCGATTCCAATTAGTACCTGTAATCGGATCGAACCTGCCAAGGGTAAACTCGCCCGACTTTTGATTACAACCAATCGGATTTGCATAAGGCACTAATGTAATGTCGCCATTAAGGTTTAGGTGTTTTAATTGCTCAAGCAGCTGAAAAATAACTGCGTTACCTTGCACTTCGGCGCCATGCATATTGGCCTGAATATACACACTTGGCCCTGTGCCATCGCCTTTTAAACGATATACAGGAATTGTAAGCGGTAAGCCGTTTGCAACTTCCCCTACTACAATGTTCTCTTGGCTGATGTGGGTTGTATTACTCATACTTATTACCTTAAATAATGACTGGCATTTTCAGCTTGGCGAACACAGGTAAGCTCGCCGTTTTGCAGGGTATACTCGGCGGCTAGCTCATGGCATAAAAAATACGGCATACTTTCGCTAAAGCCGTAGGCGCCGCATTGGCTAAACACAAGCCAGTCGTGCTCATTTAAATCGCTTGGCAGGTTATGTTTACCTAAGCAATCAAGCGCTGTACAAAGTGGCCCGTATAAAGTGACCGTTTGAGCTTTAGCACTGGATTCACGTAGTAATGCAGCAGGAAAGTCTTGGCTGGTAACAGCGGGGCGTAATAAATGATTTATACCGCCACTTAAAATAACTTGTTGTTGATTATAGTTTTGTTTGCGCTCTACTACTGGGTTTGCGTAATGACCACATTCGCCAACGGCATAGCGGCCAAGTTCCATCCATAACTCTTCTACACCCGCATCACTTTTAATTTTAGCGAGCGCAGCAATTAAGTCATCCCAATCAAGTATTGTTTCGCTTTGTGTATAGGGAATGCCTAAACCACCACCTAAATCGAGAATTTTAAGGCTAATATTTAAATCGCCGGCAAGTTTGCTAAGTGGTGCAATCATTTGTGACCACAATTCGCTTAGCTTTTGCGTGCTAAGCATATTGCCCCATTGAAAAATATGTAAGCCATCAAATTTAAGTGCAGGGTAGTCGGCTACATTGAGTGCTTGCCACTCATCACAACCCAAACCAAATGGCGTAATGCTATCACCACCCAGTGGGTTCTTTTCACCTTCAGGCCAACGTAATTGCACCCGCAGTAATACTTGTAACTGCGTATTTTGCAGTTGTGCTTGTTGGTTTAACCAACGGACTTGATTGAGGCTCTCAGCTACAAATATACGTACGCCGCGCTCAATAAAGTGTTTAATTTGTTTAGGGCTTTTTGCAGGCCCTGTATTGAGCACGCGCTGTGAGCTAATACCTTGTGCAAGTACTTGCTCAAGCTCACCTTTACTTGCTACGTCAAAATTAAAACCGGCGTTGTCTAAGCTTTGAATAATTTTAGACAGTGGGTTTGCTTTTACGGCGTACCACAGTTTTACATCGGTCTGCGCAACTAAACGCGCAAGATGCGTGTTTAGTCTATCTAAGTCGTAAACAAAAAAAGGTGTATCAAGTTGTTGTGTAATAGTATTTACAGCAGTTTTGATAGACGTGCTTAAAAAGCTCATTATCGTAAAACCTCTTCAAGTAATAATGATGCATCGCTTTGTTCGTCACGGTATTTAACAATTAACGCACACGACATGCTTAGACCTTGCTCGCGTGCCCATTCGTTTGACGCAGGACGAGAGCCCGGTATTACAATGGCATATTCAGGAATAGGCTCGCCTTTATCTAGTTGGCGCTCGTTTACGCAGTCGTATACCGGAATAGTTGCTGATAAACGCACGCCAGGGGCAAGTACTGCGCCTTTTTTAATGACCACGCCTTCAACAATAATACAGCCAGCGCCAATAAATGCATCGTCTTCGACCACTACTGGGCTTGCACCAATTGGCTCAAGTACACCACCAAGCTGCACTGCAGCACTTAAATGTACGTTTTTACCTACTTGTGCACACGAGCCAACTAATGCATGGCTATCGACCATTGTGCCTTCGTCGATATATGCACCAATGTTTACATACGCTGGTGGCATAATAATGGTGCCTTTAGCCACATAAGCACCACGGCGAACACTCGAGCCACCCGGTACCATACGCACGCCATCGTCAGTACTAAACTCTTGTGGAGCTAAGTTATGTTTATCAACAAAGCCGCCTGCAAACTCAGTATTAGTGCCATTTTTAAAGGCTTCTAAAATGCCTTGCTTTACTTCTACGTTAGCTTGCCATTGGCCGCTTTCGTTTTGTGATGCTGCGCGTACTGCGCCCGATTCTAAATTATTTAATAGTTCTAACCAGCTCATTATAAAAACCTGTATTTAATGCCAAGATAAAATGGTGTTGTTTGCAGTTGTGATGCAATCGGTTTGAGTTAACTCAAGATGTGTTAAAGGTGGACGAAGTTGTGGGCTGCTTAAGCGGCCTTGCAAATGCATCAATACCTTTACGGGAATGGGGTTTGCGACAGCAAATAGGCTATCAATGGCACTAGTCCACTGAGCAAATAAATTAGGATGTTGACCACTTAAACTACGTTTAACAAACTCGTGAGTTTGTGCGGGCCATGCGTTTGCAGCTACCGACACTAAACCTTTTGCGCCAGCTTGGGCAAAATAAGGCATTAGCGCATCGTCGCCACTAAATAAGGCTAAATTAGGCGCGGCTTGGCGATAAGCCTCAAACTGAGCAATATCGCCACTGGCTTCTTTTAACGCCCATAATTTTTTATGATTTTGTAAGTTAGTCACTGTTTGAACAGGAATACTGACACCACTGCGGCCCGGTACGTTATAAAGCATACACGGATGAGCACTTGCATCGAGTAGGCTTTCAAACCAATGAGTTTGACCTACAGCGCCGGGCTTTGCATAAAGCGGTGAGCCAAGTAAAAAGCTATGAATTGGGAGTGTATTACAGTAGTTAACCCACTCAATTTGTTGCTTTAAGTTACTACCGCCCACGGCAACCATAAGTGGTACACTTGGTTTTAGCTGGCATACGTGTTCAACAATGGCTTGTTGCTCGTTAAGCGTTAGTGCCAAACCTTCGCCCGTACTGCCAAGTAGTAAAATACCGTTATGTGCCGCTTCTTGATCGCTAACCAGTTTAGTTAACGTGTTGTAGTCAACATCGCCGTGTTGATCTAATGGCGTAACGAGCGCGGTCCATAATGTGTAGTCGTTTATATTGAAGTTATTGGTCATCTCTCACGAACTTATAAGTTATTCGAAGAGTTAAAAAGCTTTATGGAAGGAGCCGCATTAACGTCGTTCGAACTAATAATTCGAAGAGCGAATGGGCTTAAAATAATAGGGCGCATGGCCTTAATATTTAAGACCAGAAGCTCTCCACCAAACTAATAAGCTGCTTGTTATAAGCAGCTATTGGTGACAGTCGCTAGGGTTCAACCTAGTCGCCCGAAATAAACACCTCGCAAAAGTGATTACTTCTCGGCGTTAATTCCCCTCACGTATGCTCACTGGAGTTTGCGCTCCTAACATACGCTACCTGAATAACGCACCTCTTCTAGCCCTTTGCACCTGTTTGAAGAGTAAAACTTACAAACCTGTGCAATTTAAATAGGGTAATTGCAGCGATTAAAGCATTTTAGCCGTCTGGGTGTCAAGCGGCTAAATATAGATTAATTCATCGATAATGGGAGTGGTTACGTATTGGCTGCTTTTCTCGTACACTAGCAACATAAGTAGTGAGGTATTTAATTAGTATGGAAAAATTTAGCGATATTTATAAGCGAGCGGTAGAGCGAAAAGGCTCTGAAAAAATGCTTAAGTTATTACTTGCAAAACCACTATCTAAAAAACAACTAAGCACGTTAAGTGACGACGATTGGCTGGAAGAATTTACTCGAAAAGTATTTCAAAGCGGCTTTTATTGGTCAGTCATTAATAATAAGTGGTCGGGATTTAGAGAGGTTTTTTGGGATTTTAGCGTTGATAAGTTATTAATGATGCCCCCCGATATGCTGGAACAAAAAGCAACGGATGAGCGTATTGTTCGTAACTATAAAAAAGTAAAAACAATTACTGAAAATGCTTACATGATCCACGAAATAGCACAAGAACATGGCAGTTTTAGCCAGTTTGTCGCTAATTGGCCAGCAGACAATATTATTGGTTTATGGGCGTATTTAAAAAAGCATGGCGCGCGTTTAGGCGGAAATACAGGGCCTTATGCGCTACGAGCACTTGGTAAAGATACTTTTTTACTATCACGCGATGTAGAGAATTATTTGCGTGCCCATAAAATTATAGATGGCGGCTTACAAACTAAAAAGTCATTGAGTGCAGCCCAAGCTTTTTTTAATGAAATGCAAAAGCAAAGTGGCTTAAGTATGCAAGAGCTGAGCTTAATTGTGGCCTATGGTGTAGGTGACAACCGCGTTGGTATAAGTCAGCAATAATAGGAATTACCATGAAATTAGTGCCAAGATATACGCAAATAGCCGAAAACTTTGCGATAGAAGATTTCCCTGCAAGTGTTGCCTCTCCTCAGTTATTGCTGTGGAATGAGAGCTTAGCAAAAGAGTTTAATATTAACGTTGCTGCTGATTTACGTGCTAGCACTTTTAGCGGTAACGAAAAACAGGCAATTCCTGCAGTAGCACTTGGTTACTCTGGGCACCAATTTGGACATTTTTCACCACGTTTAGGTGATGGGCGAGCGCATTTACTGGGTGCTATTAATGATGATAAAAACCAGTTGTGGGATATTCAATTAAAAGGCTCTGGTGCTACTCCTTATTCAAGAGGGGGTGATGGCCGTTGTGCACTTGGGCCCGCTATTCGTGAATACGTAATGAGCGAGGCAATGCATGCACTAGGCATTAAAACTACCCGATGTTTAGCCGTCGTTGGCAGTGGCGAAACGGTTTATCGCAACCCGCCACAAGCAGGCGCCATAGTGACTCGTTTAGCGACGAGCCATATTCGAGTTGGCTCGTTTCAATATTTAGCGACGCAAGGCGATGTTGAAGGACTTAAAAATTTAGCTGATTTAGCTATAGAGCGACATTACTCAGAAATAACTGGTACAGGATCGCAGCGCTATTTAGCATTTTTAGGCGCTGTGATTAAAAACCAAGTTAAGCTAGTTGTGAGCTGGATGCGTGTTGGCTTTATACATGGGGTTATGAATACAGATAATACGTTAGTGAGTGGAGAAACCATTGATTACGGCCCGTGTGCCATGATGAATAGCTTTGATTTTGATACTGTATTTAGCTCTATCGATAAACAAGGTCGTTATGCTTTTGGGAATCAACCAAATATGGCTAACTGGAACTGTGCACGCTTAGCAGAGAGCTTAATACCACTAATTCATGACGATGATGAACAAGCTGTTTCGTTAATGACGCCACATATTAATAGCTTTGCTGAACTGTTTAATATTGAATTTACAGCAATGTGGGCACAAAAATTAGGGTTGGCAAAAGCAGATATTGACGACAGTGATTTGATTGGTGAGCTATTAAAATTATTAAAGGACCATCAATTAGATTACACCAATACCTTTGATGCATTAACTGAATCATTGAAATATAAAGCGACAGTGCCAGACGTGCTAGCACAGTGGGCTATAAAGTGGCATCACCGCACTGATGAAAATAGCTATCAAACAATGCGCCAAGCTAATCCTAGAGCCATTCCACGAAATCACATCATCGAAAAAATAATTACCGAGTATAATGAATTTGGCTCAAGTGATGTGTTAAATCGCTTTACGAAAGTGATAAATAACCCATATTTAGCGAGTGAAGAATTATTAGAGTTCCAGGTTGTGCCAGAGAGTGACAATGGTTATCGCACTTTTTGTGGTACTTAATCATTGATTGTAAATGTAATGGCATGATTATAAAGAGCCATTTTTAATCGTAAACACGCCATCGCTAGGGTAAGCCATGTTCGAGTGGTATTATCCGATGCAATTAAAATAAACTTTGTTTTCGTTAAGTATCGATTAACAAAGGTTAAGGTAGTCTGTACAAAACTGGTTGAGCTAGAGTTTATTAGCTACAATTTATTAGTTGTTAAAAAATGGGAACAAAACAATGAAATTAAAATCACTTGCAATCGCAATTGCGCTAGCTGCAACTAGTGCATCTACATTTGCTGCAGATAAAGAAGAAGGCTTTTACATTGGTGCATTCGGTGATTACTACGATGCTTCATGGGAAAACATCCGCGCTCAAGCTGGCCTTGATATCAATGAATCGACTGGTTGGGGTGCCGAAGTAGGCTACCGTTTCAGTGATTACTGGAGTGCACGAATTGAATATGCAGACATGGATTTTAACGCTTTTGATAAAGTAAATGGTAACCGCAACAATGTTGACGGTGAGCGTTACGGCATTGACGGTTTGTACCACTTTAATGGCGGTCCTTTTTACGGTTTATTCGGTATTAAAGAAATTGACGTTGTTAAAGATAATACGTTTTTAAATGTAGGTGTTGGTTACCAACATTTCATCACAGACGGCTTATTTGTAAATGCAGAAACAGCTGTTTACCAAGGTCTTGATAAAGGTTATACAGATTTAGGCGCTAAAATTGGTATTAACTACTTATTTGGCCAAAACTCTGCACCTGCTGAGCCTGTTAAACCGGCACCAGAACCTGTAGTTGTTGAAGCACCAGTTGCAACTCCTGCTGATAGCGACAATGATGGTGTTGTTAATGCAGATGATAAATGTGCAAACACACCAATGACAGATGCAGTTGATAGCGATGGATGTACTTTATATGAAGAAGCTAAGGTAACGACTAGCTTATTAGTTACATTCCCACATGACTCTGCGATGGTTAAGCAACAATATTTTGACGACATTGCTGCGGTATCAAAGTTTTTGAAAGAGCATACAGAGACAACAGTATTACTTGAAGGTCATGCTTCAGCTGTTGGTGACGCAAGTTACAACAAAAAACTATCTAAAAAGCGTGCAGATGATGTTGCTGATGAGTTAGTTAAAGATGGTATTTCAAGAGATCGTATTAGTACTGTAGGCTACGGCGAAGAACGTCTTAAAAATACAGCTAATACTAAAGCTGCACACGCAGAAAACCGTCGTGTTGAAGCTCATGTATCAACTGTTGAGCGCGTAAAAGTTAAGCGTTAATAGTTAGAATTTAAGTTTTGTAAACCCAGCCACGCGCTGGGTTTTTTTATGCGTATATTAAAAGTAGGTAACGTTATAACAATGGTACTTTATCAATTTGAGGGATTAAACCTGACGCCTAACTGCGTTAAAATTTTCTGATATACAACTACATGGATGCGGATCAACTGTCGATAAAACTATAAATAACCTGAACTCTGGATAATAAACCCATCTCGAGCAGCTATTTTTAACGCTAACTGCGTTGAATTTACTTGCAATAGACCCGCTATTGACGCGTAAATTCGCCTTGTTTTCACTGAAAATCTCTGACTAGAAAAAATAAATTTAAATATCACAATAATTCAATATGTTAGTAAATCCCTTAACCAGAGTTAAGGTTAAATAGCAATGATTCTTACTTAACAAACATTCATGAAAATAGATTTTAACCTAACCACTATTCATAATATTTATAGTCGGTATAATCAGTTGCGTAACTGGATGGATTTTCATCTATCTATAAAAGCTTTATAATCACGCGATAGAATACTATAAGTATTGGGTAATATGTTGCGCATGAAGCGCTACCGGATACTTTCACGTCACCAAGAGGGCAATATTGTGCTACAAGAATATCGTAAACACGTAGAAGAACGTGCCGCGTTAGGTATCGTACCAGCGCCATTAGATGCTCAGCAAACAGCTGATCTTATTGAATTAATTAAAACTCCACCGGCTGGTGAAGAAGAGTTCATTTTAGATTTATTAGTTCACCGCATTCCTGCAGGCGTGGATGATGCTGCTTATATTAAAGCAGGATTTTTAGCGGCAGTTGCTAAAGGTGAAGCTAATTCTCCACTTATTTCTAAAGAAAAAGCAGCAGAACTGTTAGGTACAATGTTAGGTGGTTACAATATCGCACCTATGATTGACCTACTTGATGATGAAACGCTTGCGCCGATCGTAGTAAAAGGCCTTTCAAACACATTACTTATGTTTGATGCGTTCTACGATGTAGAAGAAAAAGCAAAAGCAGGTAACACATTCGCTAAGCAAATTATTGAGTCTTGGGCAAATGCAGAATGGTTTACTAATAAACCAGCGGTTGCTGAAAAGATCTCAGTAACTGTATTTAAAGTAACTGGCGAAACAAATACTGATGACTTGTCTCCTGCACCAGATGCATGGTCTCGTCCAGATATCCCACTGCATGCTTTAGCAATGCTAAAAATTGAACGTGACGGTATTACACCTGATAAAGCGGGCGAAGTAGGTCCAATTACTCAGCTTGAAGAATTAAAAACCAAAGGTTTACCACTTGCATACGTAGGTGACGTTGTTGGTACGGGTTCTTCTCGTAAATCTGCAACTAACTCTGTACTTTGGTTTATGGGCGATGATATCCCATTCGTACCAAACAAGCGTGTTGGCGGTGTATGTTTAGGTAATAAAATTGCGCCAATCTTCTTCAACACAATGGAAGATTCAGGCGCATTACCAATCGAATTAAATGTTGATGAACTCAACATGGGCGAACAAATCGACATCTATCCATATGAAGGTGTTGTTAAGCAACATGGTACTGATAAAGTAATTTCTACTTTTGAACTTAAGTCTGATGTGATCTTAGATGAAGTTCGTGCTGGTGGTCGTATTCCACTAATTATCGGTCGTGGTTTAACTGATAAAGCGCGTACATCTCTTGGCTTAGGTGCAACTGATATATTTAAAGTACCAACAGCAACAGAAGTTTCAGATAAAGGCTTTACATTAGCGCAAAAAATGGTTGGTAAAGCATGTAACGTTGCAGGTATTCGCCCAGGTCAGTACTGTGAGCCTAAAATGACAACTGTTGGTTCGCAAGATACAACAGGTCCTATGACACGTGATGAACTAAAAGATCTAGCATGTTTAGGTTTCTCTGCAGATTTAACAATGCAGTCTTTCTGTCATACATCAGCTTATCCTAAGCCTATTGATGTAAACACTCACCATACGCTTCCTGATTTCATCATGAACCGTGGCGGTGTTTCACTTCGTCCAGGCGATGGTATTATTCACTCATGGTTAAACCGTATGTTATTACCAGATACCGTAGGTACTGGTGGTGATTCACATACACGTTTCCCATTAGGTATTTCATTCCCAGCAGGTTCGGGTGCAGTAGCATTCGCAGCTGCAACGGGTGTTATGCCACTTGATATGCCTGAATCTATTTTGGTTCGTTTTAAAGGCGAAATGCAACCAGGTATCACTTTACGTGACCTAGTCCATGCAATCCCTTACTACGGTATTAAACAAGGTTTATTAACAGTTGAGAAAAAAGGTAAAATTAACGAATTCTCTGGTCGCGTACTAGAAATTGAAGGCGTTGAGCACCTAACTGTTGAGCAAGCGTTTGAACTATCAGATGCATCTGCAGAGCGTTCTGCAGCTGGTTGTACAGTTAAATTATCTAAAGAGTCTATCTCTGAATACCTAGAATCAAACATTGTTATGCTTAAGTGGATGATCTCTGAAGGCTACGGTGATGTACGTACGATTGAACGTCGTATTACTGCAATGCAAGATTGGTTAGCTAATCCAGAGCTTATGGAAGCTGATAAAGACGCTGAGTACGCTCATATAGTTGATATCGATTTAGCCGAAATTAAAGAACCTGTTCTTTGTGCACCAAATGACCCTGATGATGCGCGTCTTCTTTCTGACGTTGCTGGCGAGAAAATCGACGAAGTATTTATCGGTTCTTGTATGACAAACATCGGTCATTTCCGTGCTGCTGGTAAGTTGCTTGATGGCTTTAAAGGTCAATTACCGACTCAGCTTTGGGTTGCTCCACCTACTAAGATGGATAAAGACCAACTTACAGAAGAAGGTTACTACGGTATTTTTGGTCGTGTTGGTGCACGTATCGAAACTCCAGGTTGTTCACTATGTATGGGTAACCAAGCACGTGTTGCAGATAAAGCAACGGTTGTGTCTACTTCTACCCGTAACTTCCCTAACCGTTTAGGTAATGGCGCAAACGTATTCTTAGCATCATCTGAACTTGCTGCAGTAGCAGCTATTTTAGGTAGATTACCAACATCTGCTGAGTACCAAGAATACGCAGCGAAGATCAATGCAACGGCGTCAGATACATACCGTTACTTGAACTTCCACCGTATGCCTGCTTACACTAAAAAAGCAGATAAAGTGATTATTCAACAAGCTGTATAATTTTTAAAGTTTGTTTAAAAACCCGCTTCGGCGGGTTTTTTATTGGCTAAAATAAATATTAGATAGTTCATGTTGTTTTTTTTACATTATTGTATTAAATCTGGTCTTAAGTTGCTTTTAAAGTAAGTAATAAAGCAAAAAATCCTCTCAAAATGCATTAAAATCCTCGCCAATATTCTCATTATTTTAGGCGAGATTTTATGACAGCATTAAACAACCAGAATTTACTGCAACTTCGTTTTATTAACCAAGCAAACATTGATTTGGTTAAGCCTTCTTTTGATAACCTACCTGCTAATCCGTATGCAGATGGTGCTTTTCGAAAACGTCGTTATTCAGTAGTTAAAATGCAAAATGGTGAATTACAGTTACAAAAAACCAAAGCATTTGTGCAAGATGATTCAATTAATACCTTCCAAGGTAATGTAGAGCGCACCTATGAAAATCTAGAGCAAAGCTTGCTTGAATCAGCAGGTATGAAAAATATTGTAAATGAGTTTTGCCAAATTACCGGTATTGATGAGCAGCGCGATATAGAAATTCATCAGTTTCGTATGCTTGCCATTGATAGTGATACACCTGCAGCCCCAGAAGGCGTTCATCAGGATGGGTTTGATCATGT
The DNA here is from genome assembly GCF_014905615.1 of Pseudoalteromonas aliena SW19. Lineage (NCBI taxonomy): Bacteria > Pseudomonadati > Pseudomonadota > Gammaproteobacteria > Alteromonadales > Pseudoalteromonadaceae > Pseudoalteromonas > Pseudoalteromonas aliena. The sequence goes on along the minus strand of NZ_AQGU01000022.1, from coordinate 443,431 downwards.
GTGCGTATGTGGTGTTTCTCACGAAAATTTAGAAGGTGGCGAACTACTTGTATACGAAAACAAACAAGCAGAGCCGTGTTTTAAAATGGAAATAAAAGACGGTATGTTTGCATTAATAAATGACCGTCAAGTATGGCATAACGCAACACCTATGAACAAAATTGATGCGAGCAAACCAGGTTACCTGGATTGTTTCGTATTAACGTCTTAAGGAATAAGTATGAACATAGCGCAATTACGTGGGCAGTTTCCTGCACTAATGCAAAACGTTGATGGTAAATCGCCGGTCTTTTTAGATGGTCCAGGTGGTTCGCAAGTACCACAGCAAGTACTTAATGCAATGACGGCTTATTTAGGGCATTACAACTCAAACTTAGGCGGTGCATTTTTTTCAAGTGATAAAACGGTTGAGTTAATGGCGAATGCGCGCCAGGCGGCGGCTGATTTACTCAATGCACCTAGCTCACAACAAATTGTGTTTGGTCCAAACATGACCAGTCTAACGTTTAGTTTTAGTCGTGCAATTTCACGTGATTGGCAGGCAGGCGATGAAATAATTGTAACCAATGCTGATCACTTCTCAAATGTATCGTCATGGCAACAAGCTGCAGAAGATAAAGGTGTAAAGGTAAATACCGCAGTTATTAACGAAGCAGATTGCAGCTTAGATATGGCGCAATTTGAAAGCTTACTAAACAGCAATACAAAGCTGGTAGCGGTAACTTATGCGTCAAATACCACAGGCTCAATTAACAATATTAAACGCATTGTAGAGCTTGCTCACGCGGTGGGCGCACTTGTTTATGTTGATGCCGTACATTATGCCCCTCATGAGCTTGTTGATGTACAAGCGCTTGATTGTGACTTTTTAGCCTGTTCTGCGTATAAGTTTTTTGGTCCGCATTTAGGCATGGTTTACGGTAAAAAAGAACACTTAGAGGGGTTTACTCCCTACAAAGTTGAGCCAGCTAAAGACGTAGCGCCAGGTCGCTGGGAAACCGGCACACAAAGTTTTGAAGCAATGGCAGGTTTTATAGCCGCTGTTGATTACATTGCGGCAATTAGCGAGCTTGACGATAGCTATTCACGACGTGAAAAACTAAGTGTGGCTTTTGCTAAAACTAAACAACACGAAATGGCGCTTAGTGAGCACTTTTTAACGCGCTTAGTTAATTACCCACGCATTAAGTTGTTTGGTATTGATGACTTTGATCGCTTAAATGAGCGTACACCTACTTTTGCTTTAATTTTTGAAGGGCTTGAGCCGCGTGCAGTGTCTGAATTTCTAGGCAAGCATCACATCTGTGTGTGGGATGGTAATTTTTATGCACAAGGCTTGTGTGAACAACTAGGCGTTCTCGACAAAGGCGGTGTAGTGCGTATTGGTTGTATGCATTACAACACCATCGAAGAGTTGGATCAGTTATTTGATTTATTTGATGAACTACTCGGTTAAATCATACTGATTGTGGTGCGCTAGCTTTCAGGCGCACCATATATTTGCTCTGCACGATTAAACAGTACCCACGATGTTAAAATATACTTATCGTTAGATACAGGCTTATTGCCTCGGTGAGTATGTGTAAAGTAGCCAGGCGCTATTACCATCGTGCCTTTTTTAGGTGCTATTTTACGATTTTGATAGTAAAACTCTGTTTCACCACCTTCTTGCACATCGTTTAAATAAAACATGAATAACAATACGCGATGCAAAGCTTCGTTATGCTGTAGCTGCGGATAAACTTCACTGTGCCAATAAGGATAGCCACCTTTATTTACCTCATATTTTTGCGCTTGAATATTACCGAGTCTAAAAATTTGCTGAACAAGCAAAGGTAATTGCGGTTTACCCACTTCTTCAAAATTTTCTTGAGTTAAATCGACAACTTCAGCTGTTTTTGGGTGATAAACCTTTAAGCCAAATGCTCCGATCATCATAAAAATATGTTCTTCAATGTATTTAAAAACATACTGTGCAGTGGTTTGCTGAATATGTTTTAATTGCTGGGCATATTCGGGGTGATTATTTAAATGTAAATCGTGGCTGTCTTTTTTCTTTAAATCGACTCCGCCTGATGTGACCCCTTGTTTTACATGCGGGCTTTGCGTGAATGTAGTAATAAAGTTATCGCAAAAATCATTGCTTAGCGCATTATCGAATACGCGAATAAAGTCCGTCATGAGTTACCTTTTATAAGGATTATTATGTTTATTGAAAAAGTGATGCCGCGCTTTAGTGAAACAGATGCGCTCGGACACATTAACAATACAGTACTCCCTGTATGGTTTGAAGTTGCACGTGCCCCTATTTTTAAATTTTTTACTCCTGATCTTAACCCACACGACTGGAAATTAATTATTGCCAAAATAGAAGTGTCGTTTGTTGGTGAGTTGTTTTATGGCTATGAGGTAACAGTCAAAACCTCTGTAGAGCATATAGGCACTAGTTCTTTTGTGTTACGCCAAGAGGCATGGCAACACGATAAATGCTGCGCAATAGGTAAAGCAATTATGGTGAGATATGATTTTACTGCCAAGGCTAAACAAGCGCTTTCAACACAAGAAAAACGCTTGCTAAATGAGCATCTCACGACGCAAAGTTAGCCCTAATATTTAATTAACCTCCTACTGCTAAGCGTTGCTCGATGTAATCACTAAGCGCTGCGGTTTGTGCGTCGTCAAAGCGCAGGCCAAGCTTGGTGCGACGCCACAATAGATCGTGTGCGTTTTGTGCCCATTCTTCTTGCAATAAAAAATCAACTTCAGCGGCAAATAAACCGTGGCCAAAGTTTTGGCCTAAATCAGTTAACTGTTTTGCATAGCCTAAAATGTTTTTAGTGCGTGTACCATAAGTGCGTATAAAGCGATTCAATATTTCTGCGGGCAACCAATTATAGTTACTTTTAAACTCAGATTTTAACCGCTCTACGCAGCTAAAGTCACCACCAGGTAATGCGCTGTCTTTAGTCCATGCGGGGCTCATTTGTGGGTAAAACTCTTGGAGTTTATCAACCGCATTTTCAGAGAGTTTACGATAGGTTGTTATTTTTCCGCCAAAGACACTTAGTAACGGTGTTTGTTTATTTTCGCTAGAAAGCGTTAATTTATAATCACGAGTGACCGATTGGGCATCAACCGATTCATCGTCGAGTAACGGTCGTACACCCGAAAAGGTATGCACTATATCGTCGTATTTAATCTGTTTTTTAAAATAACTGTTCGTTACGTTGATTAAGTAATCGATTTCTTCATTACTTATTTTCACATTTCGCGCAGCGCCTTTGTATTCAACATCGGTAGTACCAATTAAAGAATAGTCATCCTCGAAAGGGCTAACAAATACAATGCGCTGGTCTTTATTTTGCAAAATATAAGCATGTGGTTGGCTGTGAATGCGAGGCACAATAATGTGACTGCCTTTAACAAGGCGGATATTTTGTGGCGATTTTTCTGTTAATGCATCATCAAACAGCTTGGCAACCCAAGGACCTGTTGCATTAACAATGCCTTTGGCTGAAATACTATATTGCGATTTAGAATCCTGCTGCTCAAGTGTTACTTGCCACTTATCTTGTTTGCGCTGTGCTTTTACACATTTGGTTTGCGTGGCAATAATGGCGCCTTTATTTTTTGCTGCAAGGGCATTTAAAACCACTAATCGGGAGTCATCAACCCAACCATCAGCGTATTCAAAGCCTTTAGTTATAGAAGACTCTAATACACTATGCTCATCAAATTTTATACTTTTGGATGCAGGTAAGGTAACGCGCTTTGCTAAATTGTCGTAGATAAACAAGCCAATGCGGATCATCCAAGCAGGGCGTAAATGAGGTTGATGGGGTAATCTAAAAGTTAGCGGCCACATAATATGAGGCGCATTTTTTAATAATACCTCACGCTCTGTTAATGCCTCTTTTACTAATCTAAATTCGTAATGTTCAAGATAGCGTAAACCACCGTGGATCAACTTAGAGCTATTTGAGGATGTTGCACAAGCGAGATCCGCTTGCTCACATAGCAGTACTTTGAGTCCTCTACCTGCAGCATCTGCAGCTATACCTGTACCATTAACTCCGCCACCGATGACGAGTAAGTCATAGTCGTTATTTATTAATTTCATCGATCACCTTGTTTGGTTAGGGTTAGTTAGTCGTGGCTTGTAATTTCAAGTCATCGGCTTGATAACTATTTTGCGCCGTTTAACGGTTAGCTATCTTCGCTCGATAAGCATACCTGCGCTACGCAGTGCTGCCATTTTGCGTATAGATCGTTACGTTCATCGGCGCTCATTGTTGGCTCAAAGCGACGCTCGCATACCCACATTTTTGACAGCTGCTGAGTTGATGCAAAGACTCCAGTGTGTAAGCCTGCCAAATAGGCTACGCCTAAAGAGGTTGTTTCAGTGACTACTGGGCGCTCAACTGTGGCACCTAAAATATTGGATAAAAACGTCATTACCCAGTTGTTTTTAACCATACCGCCATCCACCCTAAGTACACTTGGGCGCAGGCCATCACGCTCCATCGCTTTTTGTAAGTCTTTAGTTTGATAACCAACTGACTGCAACGCCGCTGCAACAATGGTACTAATACCAGAGTCGCGTGTGAGTCCCAATATTGCGCCACGTGCATTAGCATCCCAATAAGGTGCGCCTAAACCTGTAAATGAGGGAACTAAAAATACACCATGATCCAGTGGGACATCTTTAACTAAAGATTCACTCTCACCTGCATGGCTGAGTAATTTTAAACCTTCAACAATCCATTGCATGGTGGCACCCGCCATAAAAATACTGCCTTCAATGGCATAGGTTGGTTTTCCTTTTAAGCGATAGGCAACGGTTGTAAGTAAACGATTTTTAGATGTGAGTGCTTTTTCGCCCGTATTTAGCATTAAAAAACAGCCGGTACCGTATGTACTTTTAGCCATACCTTGTTCAAAACAGGCGTGGCCAATAAGTGCGGCTTGTTGATCGCCAGCAATACCACACACACGAATTGGTGCGCCAAAAATATCAGCACTTGTTGAACCAAATTCAGCCGCTGAGTCCATTACTTCTGGCAACATAGATGTAGGAATATCAAATAAGTCGAGTAACGCCTGATCCCACTGCTGAGTATGAATATTAAATAACATGGTGCGTGACGCATTTGTTGCATCAGTGCGGTGCGCTTTACCACCAGTTAGGTGCCAAAGTAAGTACGTATCAACAGTACCAAAAGCAAGTTCGCCAGCATCAGCTTGCTCTTTTGCACCTTCAACATTATCTAAAATCCAGCGAATTTTAGTCGCTGAAAAATAAGGGTCGAGTAATAGGCCTGTTTTTTCGCTAATGGTCTGGCAAAGCTCATCGCTACTAAGCTTTTTACAATAGTCGCTGGTGCGTCTGTCTTGCCAAACAATGGCGTTATAAATCGGCTTTCCTGTTTTTTTGTTCCATACCAGCGTCGTTTCGCGCTGGTTAGTAATGCCAATGGCAATAATTTCTTCAGGCTTAACGTTATTTTTAGCCATCACTTCTCGACTAGTACTGAGCACGGTTTGCAAAATGTCATTCGGATCATGTTCAACCCAGCCATTTTGAGGGTAATGCTGCGGGAATTCCTGTTGAGCTAAATCAAAAGCGTCAGCGTCTTTTGTGAATAAAATAGCACGAGAGCTTGTTGTTCCCTGATCAATCGAGAGTATATATTTGGACATAATTTAACGTTATTTATCTTAGATATTACTAGCATCTCTTTAACGTAAGGTAATGGCAATATTTTTTTAGGAACATATTCGCTTGATTTATTATAAAGGAAGAACGATAGAGTACGCAGTCGTGGTCATTATGTTGATTAATAATAAGCCTCGTGACGCGATTAAATCGCCTCTACAAACCGCTGACACTTTTAACCGCTTGAGTTAGAATGCGTGGTGCGGAAATAATCCGCGATAAATAATTACTTTGAGTGCTTTATTACATGCTTTTAATGATCGATAACTACGATTCGTTTACCTATAACTTAGTACAATATTTTCAGCGATTAGATCAAGACGTGTTAGTTAAACGTAATGATGAGCTAAGCATTGCACAAATAAAACAGTTAAACCCGCAGCATATCGTTTTATCGCCGGGGCCATGCACGCCTGACGAAGCGGGTGTCTCGTTAAGTGTGGTTGAGCAGTTAAAAGGCCAATATCCTATTTTAGGTATTTGCTTGGGGCATCAAACTATCGCACAAGCTTTGGGTGGCGACGTAGTCCGTGCAAAAAAAATAATGCACGGTAAAACATCACCTATAATTCATACCAATAAAGGTGTGTTTAAAGATTTAGTTAACCCATTAACAGTGTGCCGTTATCATTCTTTAGTAGTTAAAGCACAGTCGCTACCCAGAGAGCTTGAGGTAACCGCATGGACGCAAACGCAGCAGGGCGAGTTCGATGAAATTATGGGATTATTACACAAAGAATTAGCCATTGAAGGGGTGCAGTTTCACCCTGAAGCCATTTTAACTGAGCAAGGCTTACAATTGCTTGATAACTTTTTAACTCGGTTTTAATCTAGTACTATTAAATGTATGTTTTTTAATTAATGGATGTTATGACTGAACTCGTATCGCAACAGCGTACTGCAAAAATACTTAACCAACGAGCGCATGACTTGTTGCTTGGCCATAGTTTTGCACATCAACAAATTGGCTTTATCCATACGTTAGATATTGATTATGGCGAACCAATGAAACAGCGCACTTTACTGCAAGTAGAAGTGGCTGCTCAACATAAGCGCCAGCAAGGTAGTACAGCTCATCATAAGTATCGTGCACAAGCGAGTGAAGTGCTTCATAACGCGATCGAAACGGCTATTTTTAAACAGCTCAACGACATAGACGCCGTCATCGAAAATACATTAGGGATAGAGGATGGTATTGCTACTATTCTTGATATTCTTGCTGTTAAGTCTGCGTCGATTGGGCGGTTAGAGCCATTAATTAATGATCTAAGTTGGCTCGGGCGAGAGCTAGTAACTTTGGTTAACTTGCCTTATTATCGTAAGCAGCGTAGTAAAAATACCTCAGTAAAAGTGGATAACCCTGCTTTAGCGCTTCGTTATATTGGCCTTGAAAATTTACGATTTATCATTCCTACATTTGCAGTACGCCATTGGATGCCGCACAGCACAGAACCCTTTTCATTATTAAAGCGTAGGCTCAATGAAAGCGTAATGGCCAATGCCCTAGCTGCGCAAAAAATAGCGCAAATGAATGATGTAAATGAAGTGCACGCATTTACTCTAGGTATGCTTTTAGATATTGGGCGTGTTGCATTAACGCGTTTATATTTAAAAACGTTTGAGCAAGTATGGCAGCGTAAAGTACAGCTCGCGCGTAAAGAAAACGAAAAAGATCTACACACTGCGTTATTGGAACTTAAGCCCGACCCTCTGTTTTTAACCACTTTACTTAATAATAAATCTTTAGAGGTGAGCGCTAAAGTAATTGAAAAAATGGCGCTGAGGTATTTACCCTTCAAAGGTGTAATGCAGCAGTTGGTAAGTGGCGTAGAAAAAGGTGACTCAATGCTGCCTTTAACTGAGGTTATGCTAAAAGCTCGCTGTTATTCTCAGTATTTAGGCTTAAAAGAGCATCAGCTTATTGAACCAGACGAAATAGTGGCGTGGTTTTCGCACTTTAAGTTCACTAAAACGGAGTTAAAAACCCTCCAAACAAGTAATTTTACTAATTTAGCTATTCAAATTGACTAAAAAATTGAAATTTTTGTTAATTTTTTAGCGACTAACCATTCATTCTCATTTGATTGTTATATCGTAAATTAGATGCTTAAAGCGTGTACTCTTCAGTGCTCATGCGGTTAGTTACTTAAAATTGATCGCAATTGGCTATGCAAATAGTTATTCACTATCTATGAAATAATATCTTTAGCCCTTTATTTTCAAGGGATACATGAAAGTTTTTAACGAGACAGATATCAGTAATTCTGAAATAATGTGCGTCTGAAAATTGAACCACAAAACAATTTTGCGCAATTATCAGGCTACTGATCTTGCCTATAAAGTTGGTTACAAATAGTAACCAAACACCTATTTTGATGTTTTGTGTTGCTCACAATTAAGAGGAAATAAAATGACAGTCAATCGCGAATTATTTGATCACGTAATGGTTCCTAACTACGCACCTTCAAGCGTAATCCCTGTTCGAGGCGAAGGCTCTCGCGTATGGGATCAACAAGGTAGAGAGTTTATCGACTTTGCTGGTGGTATTGCAGTTAACTGTCTTGGCCATTGCCATCCTGCATTAGTAGGCGCATTAAAAGAGCAAGGCGAAAAAATCTGGCATTTATCAAATGTAATGACCAACGAGCCGGCACTACGCCTAGCTAAAAAAATGGTTGATGCGACATTTGCTGAAAAAGTTTACTTTGCTAACTCTGGCGCAGAAGCCAATGAAGCCGCGCTTAAACTAGCACGTCGTTTTGCGCTTGATAAATTCAGCGCAGAAAAATCACAAATCATTGCATTCAACAAAGGTTTTCACGGTCGTACTTTCTTTACCGTAACGGTTGGCGGCCAAGCGGCATATTCAGATGGCTTTGGTCCAAAACCTGGTGACATTGTACATTGTGATTACAACGACCTAGCTGCTTTTGAAGCGCTTATTAGTGATAAAACATGTGCCGTAATGATGGAACCACTACAAGGTGAAGGCGGTATTATTTCGCCAACTGATGAATTTGCTCAAGGCGTTCGCGATTTATGTACTAAACATAACGCACTGCTTATTTTTGATGAAGTTCAAACGGGTGTTGGTCGTACTGGCGATTTATACGCATACCAAGGCTTAAACGTAGTACCTGATATTTTAACTACCGCTAAAGCACTTGGCGGCGGTTTCCCGATTGGCGCTATGATCACAACAACTGAAATTGCACAGCACCTTAAAGTAGGTACTCATGGTTCTACTTATGGCGGCAACCCGCTTGCGTGTGCTGTAGCAGAAGCTGCATTTGATACAGTAAATACACCAGAGGTACTTGCTGGCGTTAAAGCAAAAGCGGCTTTATTTAACGAACTACTGACTGCGGTTAACGAAAAATACAATGTATTTAGCGAAATTCGCGGCCAAGGTTTATTAATTGGTGCGGTAGTAAACGAGCAATACAAAGGTCGTGCAAAAGAGTTTTTAGTGGCAGGGACTGAGCAAGGTCTTATGTCATTAGTAGCGGGTGCAGACGTAGTACGTTTTACTCCATCGTTAGTCATTCCTGAAGCGGATATTCGTGAAGGTATGGCACGCTTTGAAAAAGCAGTAGCCAACGTTGTAAAAGGGTAATACCTTAACCAACAAATTAAGGGCAAGCATTGCTTGCCCTGCAATTCCTATTTACCGTTATTTATAAGGGAGCAAGCGGACTCATGATGATCCTTCGCCCAATCCAGCAAAATGATTATTCAGCATTACTGAAAATTGCCCACGAATCAGGGCATGGTTTTACCTCTTTGCCATTAAACGAAGCGCTATTACAAAAGAAAATAGACCATTCAGTAGAGTCATTTGCTAAACAAACATCACAACCAGGTGATGAAGGCTACCTGTTTGTTCTTGAAGATAGCGAAACCGGTGAGGTTGTAGGCACATCTGCAATTGAAGCTGCGGTAGGGCTTGATGATGCGTTTTATCATTACCATTTAAGCAAAGTAATTCACTCGTCACGTACATTAGATGTATATAAAGCGGTTGATATTTTGACTCTGTGTAACGACTACACAGGGGCTACAGAATTATGTACGTTATTTTTAAAAGAAGCGTATCGTAAAAACTGTAACGGTAAATTACTGTCTAAAGCGCGTTTTATGTTTATAAAACAGCACCAAGCACGTTTTGCGCAAACCGTTATCGCAGAAATGCGCGGTGTGTCTGACGAAGATGGCAGCAGTCCTTTTTGGCAGTGGCTAGAAGAGCACTTTTTCTCAATGGACTTTCCTACAGCCGATTACCTTACCGGTATTGGTCAAAAGGTTTTCATCGCTGAGCTCATGCCTAAATACCCAATTTACGTAAACTTGCTAAGTAAAGATGCGCAAGCTGTTATCGGGCAAGTTCACGACAACACGCGTCCAGCAATTGAGCTATTAAAAAGTGAAGGCTTTACATTTAATGGTTACGTAGACATTTTTGATGCTGGCCCAACGGTTGAAGCAAAAGTTGATAATATTGCCACCATTCGCAATGCCAACAGTTTTACTGTTGAAATTGGTGAAATGGCAGCAGGCGATACAATGGTGCTATTAGCGAACGAAAAACTCGAAGGCTTTAGAGCCACAGTTACGCCTATGTCGTTTGATAGTCGAGTGAAAAGTATTGTTTTATCGCAAACAATAGCTGATGCATTGCATCTACAAGCGGGCGATATAATTAGCGCAACCACGATTTAATTTAGGAGAAAGTATAATGGCTCATCCTGCACAATTTATTAATGGTCAATGGTCACAAGGCCAAGGCACAGAATTTAATTCAGTAAACCCTGCGAATAACGACGTTATTTGGCAGGCATCTTCAGCAACTGCGGCGCAAGTAGATACCGCCGTTAATGCTGCGCGCGAAGCATTTTATGCATGGGCTGATAAAAGCTTTAGCGAACGTTTAGAAATAGTTAAAGCATTTGCAGCACAATTAAAAGAAAACAGCGAAGAGCTCGCTGTTACTATCGCACAAGAAACAGGTAAGCCACTGTGGGAAACTCGCACAGAAGCGGGTGCTATGGTTGGTAAAATTGCCATTTCTGAAAAAGCATTTTTAGAGCGCACAGGCGACGTAGAAAATGCAATGCCATTAGGGCGTGCAATGATCCGCCATAAGCCACATGGCGTTGTAGCAGTATTCGGCCCGTATAACTTTCCGGGTCACTTACCTAATGGTCACATTGTGCCTGCGCTTTTAGCGGGTAACACGGTTGTATTTAAACCATCTGAATTAACACCTAAAGTAGCCGAGCTTACGCTTAAACTTTGGGAAAAAGCAGGTTTACCAGCAGGTGTAATCAACCTTGTTCAAGGTGAAGTAGAAACGGGCAAAGCCCTTGCTGCTCACAAAGGTATTGATGGCTTATTCTTTACAGGTTCTTCGCGTACGGGTCATATTTTACATGAACAGTTTGCAGGCCAACCTGGTAAAATTTTAGCGCTAGAAATGGGTGGTAATAATCCACTTATTATTACCGATGTTGAAGATACTAAAGCGGTTGTTCACGATATTATTCAATCTGCGTTTATCTCAAGTGGTCAACGTTGTACCTGTGCACGTAAATTGTTTTTACCAACAGGTAGCAAAGGCGACGTAATTTTAGAGCGTTTAATTACAGCCACTAAAGCCATTAAAGTAGGTAACTATGACGATGCAGACCAGCCATTTATGGGCTCTATGATCTCATCTACGGCAGCTGCTGGCATGGTTAAGGCGCAAAACGAGCTAGTTGAGCTTGGCGGTCAAGTACTTGTAGAGCTTAAGCACACAGCTAACACAGGCTTTGTAACACCAGGTATTATTGAGTGTACAAATATTAGTGATTTCCCAGATGAAGAACACTTTGGTCCGTTATTAAAAGTATTCCGCTTTGACGACTTTGACCAAGCAATTGATAAAGCAAACGATACAACGTTTGGTTTGTCAGCTGGTTTATTAAGTGATAATGAAGCCGATTACGATCATTTCTTACGTCGTATTCGCGCAGGTATTGTTAACTGGAACCGCCCAATTACTGGCGCATCAAGCGCGGCACCATTTGGTGGTATTGGCGCATCAGGTAATCACAGAGCAAGCGCGTATTACGCTGCTGATTACTGTGCATACCCTGTTGCTTCAGTTGAACTTGAAAAAGTAGCAATGCCAGCAACATTAAGCCCAGGCTTAAAAATAGATTAAGTAATAATTTATTTTAATACTTTTTACTTATAAAAGCAGCCTAGGCTGCTTTTATAAGTATTGCGGTCTTGCAAAGCTAGTAATTTGAATTGCTTTCTGCTTAAATCATGGCAATTAATTATTTTATGGTGGTGTAAAAAATGGTTTTAGATAGGCAAGGGTACGATGATCTGATCATGTATCTAACTCAAAACTTAGCGTTGTTTGAGAAGCCAGGCGAAATAAAACCAGGTGCTCCAACGGTAATGGAATTAATCGAAGATGTGATTGCCGAAAACGTGATGCGTATCTGCGAGCAACACAAAGAGCTTAATACAGAGCAGCGTAGCTTAATTGTACGCGAAGTTGACGGCATAGTTTACGATTTAGAAGAAGTCCTCAGTAGTATCACCTCACAGCCTGTTACAGTCGAACAGCACGCCTTTATAGATGAATTTGCTGGTTTAGTTAAAAACTTATTCGACAGCGCAGTTTCGCAACAGTACTAATCAATTGCTTATATAGCCGCGTAACGCAATTTCATTTGCAACTGCGGCTAAGTTGCTTACAATCGAGAAAATATTTTTTTGAGATAAGCACATGCAAGCAAATGTAAAATGGGTTGAAGGCGACACGTTTATTGGTCGTTCTAATTCTAATCATAATATTGTTTTTGATGCAGGTAGCGATAGCGCAGCACCAAGCCCAATGGAAATGGTTTTAATGTCAGTCGGCTGTTGTTCATCAGTTGACGTGGTCAGTATTTTAAAAAAAGCGAAACAAGATTTCTCAGACGTGCAAGTTCAGCTTAGCGCAGAGCGTGCCGAAACAGCCCCCCGCGTATTTACTAAAATCAACCTACACTTTGTTGTTAAAGGCAATAATGTGTCTGAAAAGCACCTAGCTCGCGCCGTTTCGCTCTCTGCTGAAAAGTATTGTTCTGTTGCATTAATGCTTGATAAAACAGTAGAAATTACGCATAGCCACGAAGTTGTACAAGATCAAGGAAAATAACGCTTTTTCCATGAGGAAAATTCGTATAAAATCCGCGAACTTTTCATTCTGCAGGTGCAGATTTCACTAATTTATAGGTTGGTTTATTATGAACAAACCCTTCGATAAACTTAAACTTCATGGCTTTAACAATTTAACCAAAAGTTTAAGCTTTAGTATTTACGACATTTGCTACGCAAAGACCGAGCAACAACGTAAAGAATATATTGAATATATCGATGAGCAGTACAGTGCAGATAGACTAACCGACATTTTAGGTGAGGTTGTTGATATCATTGGCGCTAACATTTTAAATGTAGCTCGCCAAGATTATGAACCGCAAGGTGCGAGTGTTACTATTTTGGTTTCAGAAGAGCCAGTAGAAGAGCAGCAAAATTACGATGCTGACGAAGCACCAGGGCCATTACCTGATTCAGTTGTTGCGCACTTAGATAAAAGCCACATTTGTGTACACACATACCCAGAAGCTCACCCTGATGATGGTATTTGTACATTCCGTGCTGATATTGAAGTATCAACTTGTGGCATTATATCGCCACTTAAAGCGTTAAACTTCTTAATTCATAGCCTTGAATCAGACGTAGTAACCATTGATTACCGTGTACGTGGTTTTACCCGCGATATTAACGGTGTCAAACACTACATTGACCATGCAATTAACTCGATTCAAAACTTCATGACAGAAGATACCAAAGAAGCGTACCAAATGATGGACGTGAACGTGTATCAAGAAAATCTGTTCCACACCAAAATGATGTTAAAAGAAACCGATTTAAACACCTATTTGTTTGGTCTTTCAACTGATGAATTATCAGATGACGAAGAAGAAGAAATTCGCTCTAAACTGACTCGTGAAATGCAAGAAATATTCTATGGCCGTAATCTGCCAGAAACAGAGTAATCGCAACGAATTGAATTAAAAATGGCGCTCAGTGAGCGCCATTTTTTTGTGCCTTAAATAAGTGTTTATTTAAGCATACTATATAAAAGTGCAAACACAGCAAGTGAACCAACCGCTAATATAAATAGCGTACTTAAACGATTACGGTATTTATGAAGTGCAGGCACTTTATAAACAGCAATCATTGGCATAATGAATAAAATCATCGCAATGATTGGGCCCGATAGTTGATCCATCATGTCTAAAATACTTGGGTTTTTAACAGCGCAAAACCAAATAGCTAAAAACATAATTAACACACCAATTTTATCGGCAACGCCAGCACTTAATCGTGTTTGTTTAGTCACTAAACCCGTAAAGCTTTCGCGTGCTCCTAAAAAGTGACCTAAAAACGACGACGTAATAGCAATAAAGGCAACAAGCGGCCCAAGCGTGGCAATAAACGAGTTATCAGTAATATTAGCAAGGTACGATAAAACCGAAACGTTAGCCGCTTTAGCTGCTGCCATTTGCTCGCCTGTAAGCGACAGCACGCACGAAAACACAAACAATAGGACAAAGGTAATAAGTAGCAAGCTAGTGCGCTTTAAAATCGCCTCAGACTTACGTGTAGCTTGTTCGCCGTAATGACCGCGTTGCACATTTACAAAGCTTGAGATAGCCGCTGCGTGGCTAAACGAAAACACAATTATAGGAATCGACAACCACAACGTTTTACCAAAGCTGCCCATTTCAGGCATGCTCATATCGGGCACTTGCCAGCTTGGAATCAAATAAAGCGATAAAAACAACAATATACCCACAAGCGGGTAAACTAAAATAGCAAAAGCACGCAGCATTAAACGCTCGCCACCCATCATTAAGCTAATCATACCCGCCACTAATACGCCCGAAAGCAATACGCGAGAAGGTGACTCCATTCCCATTTGATTAACCATAAAGCTATCCACAGTATTGGTTAAGCCTACACCGTAAATAAGCAAAATTGGGAATATAGATAAAAAGTACAACAAGGAGATTAATCGACCCGCAGTCACACCAAAGTGTTCTTCAACTACATCGGTAAAATCGGCATCTTTATTTTTCGACGAAAGCACAAAACGTGCTAAGCCACGGTGGGCACAAAAGGTCATAGGGAATGCTAAGCACGCCATAATAATTAATGGCCAAAAACCGCCAATGCCAATATTAATAGGTAAAAATAAAATACCCGCACCAACGGCCGTGCCAAATAGACTTAGCGTCCATTGTGTGTCATGCAGATTCCATTTAGATTTGTTTGTATTAGCTGAACTTGTATGTGTGTTTGTTGATGCATTTGAAAGCGTTGCATCTTGAGATGTGGTCATATGTGTGTGCTCATCCATTATTTAAAATAATAATTGCGCCGAAGAATATAGTTTTTAGCTAAAAATTTCATGTTTTGCGGGGATTTGTAGACTAATTAATTAGACCCAATTGGAAGGTAAGTGTCATGAATACGAAACAGCGGTGTAAAAGTGAGCAAAACCCTTAAACGGCAACACGCCATTGCGTCATGCGATCAGCAAAGCCAAGAGAGGCGGTTTTCATGTCGTGAAAACAGGGGCAGGCCATTTTTATTGGTTTTCATTTCAAAACCATAGTCTGCTCCCAAAAGCTTTTAAGTAGAAGGCATTGATCTCAACTCCATAAGAGATTTTTATTAAACTCCGTTATACTTCTTGCAATTGAATATGCCAAACGAAGTAAATAGGCCGCTAACTGCAATGAGCAAAGACATTCTTTTCCATACTATTTTTCCACACGAAACCAGTAAAACATGGGTTGTATTTGTTCATGGAGCAGGTGGTAGTTCGGCAATCTGGTTTCGTCAGATAAAAGCCTATAAAAAAGAATATAATGTGTTGTTGCTAGATCTTCGTGGTCACGGTAAATCGAATAACTTAGTACAAAACTTTGTTGATAATAATTATTCGTTTAATAATGTCTCTAAAGACATTATTGATGTGTTAGATCATAACAATATTACCAGCGCGCACTTTGTTGGTATTTCATTGGGCACAATTATTATTCGAAATATTGCTGAAATTGCGCCGCAATATGTTTCTAGCATGGTGCTAGGTGGAGCGGTTACTCGTTTTAATACTCGCAGTAATACATTGGTTTATTTAGGTAATACTTTTAAACACTTCCTGCCTTATATGTGGCTGTATCGTTTATTTGCTTTTATTATGATGCCGAAAAAGCGCCATAAAGAATCTCGACTTTTATTTGTTCGTGAAGCAAAGCGCTTGTGCCAAAAAGAGTTTATAAAATGGTTTAAATTAGCCATGGACGTAAATCCTTTAATGCAGTATTTCAAAGAAAAAGACATTGATATTCCCATTCTGTACATTATGGGTAAGGAAGATCATATGTTCCTTGGCCCTGTTAAAGAAATGGTTAAGCGTCATAAAAACAGCGTACTGCAAACTATTCACCATTGTGGCCATGTCTGTAATGTGGAACGTCCTGACTTATTCAATCAGCACTCGCTTGCTTTTATTGCCCAGCAAAATCGTTAAGGGTTGTTGCTTTTAAAAAGCTTTCAATTAGTGGCAAGTCCTAAAAACTTATAACAGCCATTATTAGTAAACTGGAACAGGTCATTCTTTTTGACTTTCGTCTCAAACTAAAAACAAGACCTACCGCTGAAGTAATAAACCCAACATGCCATAGCGTGATGCAAGTCGTAAAGCCAAGATAGGCTGTTTTCATAACGAACAGCCTATCCGAATGTAATATTTATAATTGGTAATAACTTACACGCTTTGCTATTAATAGATGCTCGCAAAGTAATGACATTCCACGTAATGATAGAAAAGAATCTTTCAAAACTTGGAGATATTGCTTTTCACGAGAAGCTATTAGTGCCACTAATTAGGAGTGACTTACATGAGAGGGGATATGCTTGGAATAAGCCTGAATGATTGGCTTGAAGGAACAATAGCAAAGGTTAAAAATAATGAGCCTTGGAATAAAGCATGGCTAAATACCTATAAGGATTTAGGTGGCCAAAGTTTAGAAAGTGGAAAGAAATCTTGCCCAAAGAACGCCGCGAGGGTGTTATATCAAAATGGGAGAATTACAGGATATGATGAAAATTATAAAGCAGTCTCATTCCAAGAGGTTATAGAAAATGATTCTGTAAATGGGGTATATGCTCTTATGGCTATTGATGAACTAAAACAAAATAATAGTATTGCACT
This sequence comes from Pseudoalteromonas aliena SW19, assembly GCF_014905615.1. Lineage (NCBI taxonomy): Bacteria > Pseudomonadati > Pseudomonadota > Gammaproteobacteria > Alteromonadales > Pseudoalteromonadaceae > Pseudoalteromonas > Pseudoalteromonas aliena. Next base: position 426,386 of record NZ_AQGU01000022.1, on the reverse strand, counting down.
TAGTTCGCTTGTAAAAGCTGTTCATTGTAAATTCGATAAACAGTTTGGTTCAGCTCCTAACTCAGATCAAGGTGCTATAAAATTAACATTCAAACTATGGCATTTGAATAAAATTGTTCAACAGTAAGCTAAAGCTATCACTTGTCTTGCTGACAACCGATAGCTAACCACTTAAAACTGGGCTTACTCTTCTATCGCACTAACCACAAAATACGGATTTAAGTACTCATCTTTGGTGTTATAAATTAGTGGGCTGCCATCAAGCTTAGTGACTTTTGCACCGGCTATTTGTGCGATTGCATGGCCAGCACCTGTATCCCATTCGCAAGTTGGACCTAAGCGCGGGTAAATATCGGCGCTGCCTTCGGCGACTAAACACAGTTTTAGTGAGCTGCCTTTAGACACCATTTCAACTTCGTCAAAGCGTTTTACAAACTCGGCTAAATCGGGAGATGGGTGCGAGCGGCTGCCTACAACTCGAATTAACCCTTTGTTAGGTTTGGTAGTTACCTTAAGCTCAATTCGCTCATCGCCTTTATCTTTAAAAGCACCAATGGCTTCAGCGGCAAGGTACGATACGCCAAGGGCAGGTGCATCAACTACGGCTAAAATAGGAATGCCGTTTTTAATTAGGGCGATGTTTACGGTAAATTCACCGTTCTTTTTAATAAATTCTTTAGTGCCGTCTATTGGGTCAACTAACCAGTAGCTTTTCCACGTTTGGCGTACATCCCAGCTTATGTCGGCGTTTTCTTCACTGAGTATTGGAATATCAGGTGTGAGCTGTTGAAGCCCTGCCACAATCAGTTTGTGAGCTGCTAAATCGGCGTCGGTTACGGGGCTTTCATCGGCTTTGTACTCAACGTTAAAATCCTTTTCGTAAATTCCCATTATCGCTTGGCCTGCTTTGCGGGCAAGGATGAGGGTTTCTTCTAGCAGTTCGGTTTGATTCATGGGGTTAACCTATATTATGTGCTTTTGTTTTAGATACGTTATCAGTTGTGTAACCGATTGGTCTAGGGTGTTTTTACTTGTATCTAAAATTATTTCTGGATTGTTTGGCACTTCGTAGCTTGAATCGATACCCGTGAAGTGTTTTATCTCTCCAGCGCGGGCTTTTTTGTATAAGCCTTTTGGATCGCGACTTTCGCATACATCCAGTGGGGTATCGATAAATACTTCGATAAATTCGCCGTCATCTACTAGGCTGCGCACCATGTCGCGCTCCGCTCTAAAAGGCGATATAAACGCAGTAAGTACTAACAAGCCAGCGTCGGTCATTAGTTTTGCGGTTTCGCCTACGCGACGTATGTTTTCAATACGGTCTTCGTCGCTAAAGCCTAGGTCTTTGCATAAACCGTGGCGTACGTTGTCGCCATCGAGCAGGTAAGTGTGCGTACCTTGTTGATTAAGCGCCGCTTCTAGTGCGTTTGCTACGGTGCTTTTGCCAGAGCCTGAAAAGCCGGTAAACCATAAAATAGCGGGCTTATGTTTTTTTTGCTCACTACGCTGTGCTTTTGTCGTTGCGTAGTTATGCCAAACTATATTTTCATCCATAATGAGAGTCTCTTATGCTGTGAGCGCAGGTATTAAAACGGAAATACCAGCGGGATCAAGGTTAATACCGTGATTGAATAAATAATAGAAAGGGGTAAGCCCATCACTATGTAATCTTTTAAGCGATAGTTACCCGCGCTATAAACCATTAGATTAGTTTGATACCCAAATGGCGATATAAAGCTGGCTGATGCGCCAAAGGCAACCGCCATAATAAACGGTAGCGGGTCGACATTAAAACCAACTGCGAGCGAGTATGCAACAGGGAACGACAAGGCTGCTGCGGCGTTATTAGTAATAAGCTCGGTAAATAATACGGTCATTAAAAATATAGCTATAAATGCGCCGTACGGGCCAAAATCCCCAAGTACCATAAACATGGCGTCGGATATTTGCCCTGCAAGTCCGGTGCCTATCATTAATTTAGCTAGGCCAATGGCGCTGCCTACAACCACGAGTAGCTCAAGTGGAAAACGGCGTTTTACTTCATTAAGTTTTATAGTGCCACTGAGCATTAAGCCAATCAGTAATACTAATAAGCCTTTAACCAGCGGCACTATGCCAACAATGCTTAATCCCAGTACGGCGGCAAAGCACAGTAGCACAATGTTTGATTGTTTAGGGGCAAGGTGGGTTTGTAAATCAAGGCCCGATATATACACAAACTCGCGTTTTAAATTTGGCAAGGTGTAAAAGTTTTTGCCTGGTGCGAGTATTAGTGAGTCGCCAGCTTGTAATTGTACTTGCCCAAGGCCGCCTTGTAAGCGGTCGTGCCCACGGCGAATGGCAATAACGGCGGCATGAAATTGCTCTCTAAAGCGGGCTTCTTTTACGGTTTTGCCAATAAATTTTGATGACTGACTTACAACTACTTCGACTAAGTGTTCGATGTCTTTTTGATGATTGTCGTGCACTACTTTTAAGCCGTCGAAACGAGTCAGTAATGGCACCGATTTTATGTCACCTACAAAAAGTAGCACGTCATCTTTTTGAATAATTTGCTGCGGGGTGACTGCGCAAATGCGGCTGCCATCGCGAATGATTTCCGCAAGGAATAAGTCTTTTAAATCACGCAGGCCGTTTTCTTCAACGGTTTGGCCTATTAATTTTGAATTTGCTTGTACTTTACCTTCTAGGTAAAAAGGCACCACTTCTTGATCGCTTTTACCGTTGTCGGGTAAAAATTTAAGCATCACTAAAATAGTAATTAAGCCTACGCTTAGCGCGCCTAAACCCACTAGGGTAAAGTCAAAAAAGCCCAGCGGTGCCATGCCTGCATCTACTGCAAAGCCATTGACGATTAAGTTAGTTGATGTGCCAATAAGCGTAATAGTGCCGCCCAAAATAGCAGTGTACGACAGCGGTAATAATAGCTTTGAAGGGGAGTGATTAGGGTTGTCTTTTATTGCGGTAATAAGCGATGCAACAACGGCGGTATTGTTAGTAAACGACGATAAAAAAGCAGTTGATAACCCCAATTTTGTTACCGATTTTACTAAACTACCTTTAGATAGTGATTGTGCTAACTTTTGAATTAGCGTGGTTTTTTCAATCGCAATCGACACTACCACCAGTAAAATCAAGGTAATAAGCGACGGATTAGCGTAGTTAACTAACATGTTTTCAAGATCAATTAATCCGGTTAAATAACTAGTACCAATGGCACTTACAAATAACCATGCAGGATTAATACGGGTGCCAAATAGGCACCCAACTAAGATAAGCATAATGCCTGTTAAAACGAGCTGTTCTACCATGCTTTTAAATTCCTAACAGACATTTTGTACTTACAGCTTTGATATATCAAGCGCTTGCCAATGTGGAAAGTGCTTGCGTACTAAGCTGTTAAATTCAACTTCAAATTCGCTAAAGTTACTTTGCTGTACTTGGCTTTGCAGTACTTGTTCAATCATGCCGGCAGCAACCGTTAGGTTTGATAAGCGATCGATTAGGATAAACGAGCCTGTTTCGTGATTGCAGTGGTACTCGTCTGCCAAAATAGTTTCGGTTAGTTCAAGCGTTACAATCGCAATTTCGTTTAACTGTAGTGAGTCACTAGTGCCGTGTTCAAGCGTGTTCACATCAATCGTGTAATCAATCTTTTTAACAATAGCTGAGGTGTTTTTGCTGCCTAGTTTTAGGTTATAGCTTTTACCTAATACTAATGGCGACTCATGCATCCAGACAATTTTAGCTTGCAGCTGGTTGGTAACCACGGCCGTTGAGTTTGCAGGAACGATTACATCCCCTCGGCTAATATCAATTTCGTTATTTAGGGTAACGGTAATTGCTTGGCCTGCTTGTGCGCTATCTAGGTTGCCATCAAAGGTAACAATTTCTTTAATGCTTGATGTTTTACCCGACGGTAATACTTTTATAGCATCGCCTACATGTATCTTGCCCGATGTCAGTGTGCCCTGAAAACCACGGAAGTTTAAGTTAGGACGCACAACATATTGTACCGGTAGGCGCGCTTCAAAGCCTGTATCTGTTTCGGCTGCTGGCGAATCTTCTAGTAATTCTAGTAGCGGCTTGTCGGTGTAATACGGTGTATGTGCAGAGCGTGTTACTACGTTGTCGCCTTTAAGCGCCGACATAGGCACAAACTTAATGTTTGATACGTTAAGTTGCTCAGCAAATTTAAGGTAATCGGCCTTAATTTTTTCATACACGGTTTCGTCAAAATCAACGATATCCATTTTATTAACGGCAACAACAAACTGCTTAATGCCCAGCGAGTCACAAATAAAGCTATGGCGCTTGGTTTGTACTTGCACGCCGTAACGCGCATCAACCAAAATAATGGCGACATCGCTTGTTGATGCACCTGTTACCATGTTACGCGTGTATTGCTCGTGCCCAGGTGTGTCGGCAATAATAAATTTACGCTTAGCCGTTGAAAAGTATCGGTACGCTACGTCAATAGTAATGCCTTGCTCACGTTCAGCTTGTAGGCCATCAACTAATAAAGCAAGGTCAAGATCTTCACCTGCGTTACCTACTTTTTCGTTATCTTTATGAAGGGCAGCAAGCTGATCTTCATAAATTTGGTGGCTGTCGTGCAGTAGGCGGCCAATCAATGTCGATTTACCGTCATCTACGCTGCCACACGTAAGCATACGCAATAAGCTTTTGTCTTGTTGGCGTGCTAGGTAGGCGTCTATGCCTATTTCTTTTACTTCGTTAAATGTATCGTTATTTTGGCTAGACATTAAAAATACCCCTCACGTTTTTTCTTCTCCATTGAGCCGGCTGAATCATGGTCAATAACGCGACCTTCACGTTCAGATGACGTAGATAGCAGCATTTCTTCAATAATTTCGGTTAAAGTACTTGCTGTTGACTCAACTGCACCGGTAAGTGGGTAGCAGCCTAATGTACGAAAACGTACAGATTTCATTTGCGGTACTTCACCTTCATTCAGTGGCATACGCTCATCGTCAACCATAATTAGGGTGCCATCGCGATCAACAACAGGGCGCTCTTTTGCTAGGTAAAGCGGTACCATGTCGATGTTCTCTTGGTAAATGTATTGCCAAATATCAAGCTCAGTCCAGTTAGACAACGGGAAAACACGAATGCTTTCGCCCGGATTAACTTGGCTGTTGTAGGTATTCCAAAGCTCAGGACGTTGGTTTTTAGGATCCCAACGGTGGTGTTTGTCGCGGAATGAGTAAACACGCTCTTTTGCGCGTGATTTTTCTTCGTCTCGGCGTGCGCCACCAAATGCAGCATCAAAACCATATTTGTTAAGTGCCTGCTTTAAGCCTTGGGTTTTCATTATGTCAGTATGTTTACCCGAGCCATGCGTAAACGGGCCTACACCCATTTCAATGCCTTCAGGATTTTTGTGTACCAGTAGATCAAAGCCGTATTCTTTAGCTATACGGTCGCGAAACTCAATCATTTCACGAAACTTCCAATTGGTGTCTACGTGCAATAACGGAAACGGAATTTTTGCAGGGTAAAATGCTTTACGCGCTAAGTGCAAAAGTACCGACGAATCTTTACCAATAGAGTAAAGCATTACTGGGTTCTCAAACTCAGCAGCGACTTCGCGCATGATTTTGATACTTTCAGCTTCAAGTTGCTGAAGGTGAGTTAAAGCCATTGTTAGTCGTCCTACTAAAATGATTAAAAGTTATAAATTTAAAATTCGGTTATGTATTTGATACATCTGTAAGCGGCTGTGCAAAACTGCTTGTTTGTTCGTTTTTCCCAAACCACGCTAGTTGCGAGTGCAGGGCGGCTACTTCGCCAATAATGAGTAGCGCAGGCGATATAATGCTGTTGCGCTGGATTAAGTCGGCAAGTTCGCCTAATTGGCCTGTTACCACACGCTGATTTTTACGTGTACCGTTTTCGATAATGGCAACAGGAGTGTCGGCTTTGCGGCCATGCTTTAAAAGCTCGCTTTGTATGTGCGGCGATTTAATTACGCCCATGTAAATAGCAAGTGTTTGATTTGCTTTTGCCAGCGATTGCCAATCAAGTTCTTGACCGTCTTTTTTACAGTGGCCAGTTACAAATTGAATGGCTTGTGCATGGTCACGATGCGTAAGCGGAATACCCGCATAAGCACTGCAACCTGCAGCGGCTGTAATACCCGGTACAATTTGATAATTTACCTTGTTAGCAGCCAGTACTTGTACTTCTTCGCCACCACGACCATAAATAAACGGGTCGCCACCTTTAATACGACATACTTTTTTGCCTTGTTTAGCAAGGTCGACCAACATTTGGTTGGTGTCGTCTTGAACAACACTGTGATCGCCTAAACGTTTGCCTACACAAATAAGGTCAGCATCGCGACGCACTAATTCCATAATTTCATCAGAGACTAAAAAGTCATATACAACCACATCGGCTTGTTGCATAAGTTGCAGCGCTTTAAGTGTTAAAAGCTCAGGATCGCCTGGACCTGCACCGACTACATATACTTCGCCTTCAGGCTCTGCTTTAGCATCTAGCATTTGCTCTAGTTGCTGCTGTGCGGCTTGAGTATCACCGGTTTGCACTTTACTCACGACAGAAGAGTCGAACACGCCTTCCCAAAATTGGCGGCGGTCAGAAAAGTGTTTAAAGCGTTTTTTTACTTTGTCTCTAAATCCGCCTACAAGTGTTGCAAGTGGGCCAATATGTTGTGGGATCAAGGTTTCGAGCTTTTCGCGTAGGCGGCGTGCAAGTACGGGCGCAGTGCCCGCACTTGATATAGCAATCGTAATTGGGTCGCGGTCAACAATCGATGGGAATATAAACGTACATTTAGGTTGGTCATCAACCACGTTTACGAATACATTGCGGGCATTGGCAAGCTCAAATACGTTGTTGTTTACTTCATCGCGGTCAGTTGCCGCAATAACTAACATTTTGCCATCAAGATGCGACTCATCAAAATAAGCATCAATAAGCGTGACTTCATTATTATGTGCATGCTCTTTTAATTCATCACAAAACCAAGGTGCTACTAAGGTAACGCTTGCTCTCGCTTTTAAAAACGCGCGACATTTGCGTAATGCGACCTCTCCACCGCCAACAACCAATACTGGTTTGTTGTCGAGTTTGGTAAAGATAGGTAAATACTGCACGTTAATAACACCCCTAAACAAATTCAAATACAAGAAAAACGCTTTATTCTGGCAAGCAGAATATAGCGGCTATCAATAAGTAAAAAATAATTAAAACCAAGTTGATATAACCAAAAGTTATAATGGGTGGGCTTTTTAGGCCTAAGAGTTAGTTAACAAGGGATTGCGACGAGTTACAAGTAAAATAATCAGCTTATAGTGTTTGGTTATGAGCTATAGCGAGTTTGATTTAATTTGTTAATATGGGGGTATATTAAATTTTGTACTTACATAGGCAAGGGAGTCTACATGACACAGCATCAAAAAGACGCGGCATTAGCAGTCGCACTGATGGATTTAACAAGTTTAAACAGCAGTGATACAACTACAGACATTCAAGCGCTTGTTAATAGTATAAATCCGACCTTAGGCACGCCAGCAGCCTTATGTGTTTATAGCGACTTTGTTGATGATGCAAAAATAGCACTGGCAGCGCGTGAGCTTAGCCACGTAAAAGTGGCAACAGTCACTAATTTCCCAACGGGTGATGCGCCACTCAGTGATGTAATTAACGAAACACTCATTGCAATAGAGCGCGGTGCGGATGAGATTGATTTAGTTATTCCTTATAAAAAACTCATAGCGGGCGATGCTCAAACAGTACTTAGCTATGTAAGCGAAAGTAAAAAAGCGTGTGGGTCGCGCGCGCAACTAAAAGTAATTATAGAAAGCGGTGAGCTTAAAACTGACGCGCTTATTACTCAAGCCACGGAGCTTGCAATTGAAGGTGGTGCCGATTTTGTAAAAACCAGTACGGGTAAGGTCGCTGTTAATGCTACGCTTGAATCAACAAAAATTATGCTCAGTGCAATTAAAAGGACTGGTAAGCGTGTTGGCTTTAAAGCCGCCGGAGGTGTTAAAACAGTGGCTGATGCCAGTGATTATTTAGCACTGGCACGCACGATAATGGGTGATGATTACCTGCAAGCAAAGACATTCAGGTTTGGTGCTTCAAGCCTATTAAGTGATGTTTACAAGGTGTTGAATGAAGCGCAGCAGTGATGAGGAAAAGCGTCAGTTAGAGCATGATGCGGCTAAATTGTTTTTACGTTGTTATGAGCAGCAGTTAGGCATTCATATGCGTAATATTTGGCATAATGAGCCCAATAAACCTTATGTTAGTTGTTATCAAGAAGATGAACAGCTTGATATAGAGATTGCCCATTTGTATGCCAGCGAAACAGAAGCGATGGCTGTTTTAGGGCGCCCGCTGTCAATGCAAATGCAGCGAGATTTAGCAGACATGGCACAAAAGCCAAGTGAGCACAGATTGCGGGCCGCATTAGAGCGATTGCTAAAATAAAAAGAAAAAAACGTTATTATTCAAAGCGTACTTGGCTTGTTATTCGTAATGCGAGTACTATTTGGCGCAAAGCTGACTTTGAAGCAGTGATCGATGACCTTAACTTTCCAAGAACCTATCAATTTGAACAAATTTGGTTAGTGTGTGATTTTTATCGTGGTGAGTTATTACGTGTGGATGAAAAACGGCCTATATAACAGCCGTTTTTTATTTTAAGCTTAAAGCTAATACTGATTAATTAAATTTAAACATGTTGCTTATACTTTCGAGGCTAGATTTGTTCGTTTTGGCAATACAACCACTGTCATCAAGTGACTTTTTAGTTGTTTCATCAGCTAAACCCGTTACCTTTATTTTTTTGTCTTGTTGGTACTCACGCAGTGCGATAACTGTTTTACGATCGTATTCAACATCTTGTGTTTCAAATTCTTCATAATCAGGCTGGTTTCTTAGGTAACCCAAGCACACTAAGCTTAGGCGTGACATTGCTAAATCCATTTTTTCATAATGCGGCATTCTATGAGTGGGTACATCTACTGTTACAGCGGGCTTGCTGGCTGCTTTTGCGCGTTTAGTAGCTGGCGGCGGCGCAGTGTAACCCGGTGCTAAAGTGTTGTTACTGTTATAGCGATAGTAAGTATCTGGAATTTTAGTTTCTAAAAACTCAACTGCTTTAATAATAACTTCACGCAGGGCTTTTTCTTTAGGTGTATCAGACCATCCACTTATATTACCGCCAACAAGTGCGCCACCAAAGTTGGTTGCAGCGCCTGTGAAATCAAAATCTTTACTGCCACCTTCAACACTTGTTGCAGCTAAAATACGTGATGTGCGAGTATCTATAAGGCGTAGATCAATTGCCATATGTGAACCCGAAAAACCGGCAGATACAGAGCTAAATACATCACCGATAAAGCCGCCACTACCTACACTTGCACCAGAGCTATCGTCATCAAATTCTGTGACCGCAGCAATCACGACTATTTCAGCACCTTCAATCTCGCCATAAGCAGCACCCGATGAAGCGCTAACGCGACCTGAGGCCGCTAGATCTTGTTCTGATAAAACCGCGTCAAGTGCTTGGCGCTCTAAAACAATAAAACGATTTGTTGATACTAGAGCGGTAGTTAATTGATCCGCCATACCGTCGCCTATTTCTTTACGCCACCATTTTGAATTATTTGATTTGTCGGTGAAGCGTGCAACTGCAATTCGGGCTTTTGGACCGTTGTATTGTTCCTGTGCAACTGCATTTATATCTGGTGAGTTTTGACCCGATGTCACATTGGTTGAAGTGCTTTGACAAGCGCTCAGAGTGGTCGTTAATAGTGCCGTTAATAGTAATTTTTGTGGTGTTCTTAACATATGACTGTCCTTAATTAATATGCTTAAAGGAAATGTTGTGCATTCCCTTTAATATTTATATTCATGTTAATTTAGATAAATCAGTAGGTTAAAAATAGTACTGGCGCGAAGTGTTTGGTCACACAGGCGAAGTTTTTAATCTTTTTTCACGAAATTGCTTAGGCGACGTTGCATATTTTGCTTTAAAGCAGCGAGCAAAATAACTTTGTGAATTAAAGCCGACTTGTTGCGCAACTAATCCTATTGCAAGATTACTGTTTTTCAAAAGTTCTTCTGCGAATTCTAAACGAATGTTTCGAATGTAGTCGCTAGGTGTTAAGTTATATAAGGCTTTCATTTTTAATTGCAAAGCGCGAGGGCTCAGGTAAAGCGCTGCTGCAAATTCTTCTACGCTAAACGCCTCGTCTTGATAACACTCTTTTACTATTGCTTTTACACGCTGGGTAAATATGTAGTCTTTACTTTGTACCATTTTTGGGTCTAGTTGGGTTGTTTGTGATAAAGCCGGTAACTGCTGTTTTAAATGTTGATTAAGCACTTCTCTAATCGTTAATAATCCTTGAACGCGGCTTAATAACAGCTGTGGTTCGAAGGGTTTACTTAAATAATCATCAGCAAGTAAGTCCAGGCCCTTTAATTTGCTGCGCGTATCAGCCTTTGCTGAAAGTAATAGAACTGGAATGTGGCTAATAGCCGTGTCGCTGCGCAGTGCTTTAATAAACTGATAGCCATCCATAACGGGCATCATTACATCACTTATTACCAAATCGGGCATTTCACTTGTACATAATGCTAAGCCTTGTTTGCCATTGAGTGTACTTATGCATTCATAGCTGTTACTAAAGAGAGAAGTCAGTAAGTCACGCATTTCGTTGTTATCTTCAATAATAAGAATTTTATTATTTTTTGCGCTACGTTTATTGTCGTTTTTAGATGTAGTAAGCACTGTGAGGTTAGAGACTTCTTGGTTTTGAGCTGTGGGCAATGAAACTGTAAAGCGGCTACCTTTATTTATTTTACTTGTTACATTTATGGTGCCTCCATATTGCTCGGTGAGCTGTTTTACTAGCGCTAAGCCAATACCGCTGCCATTTTTATTGCTGGTATTTATACGAGTAAAACGTTGAAAAATTGCTTCAAGGTGTTCTTTATCTATACCGACACCCGTGTCTGATACAGATATTACAAAAGTTTTATTTTGAGCTGATAATTGAAGTAGCACTTTTCCTGTGTTTGTTGTGTACTTTTGAGCGTTACTCAATAAGTTACTAACAATTGAAGTTATATGCTCATGCTCTAACTCAAGGTAAATACTTTGCTGCGTTAAATCTTTAAATTCGAATGTAATATCTTTTTGTTCAAATAAGGGAGTAAAGTCTTCTATTAGCTGTATTATCAATGGCTTTATAGCATAGGGCGTTACGTATTTTACTACTGAACTAGGGCGTTGGCTTAATTGCAAAAGTTGATTTATTTGATCTAATAATTTATGACTGTTGCGATGAATCATCGCTAGCTTTTGTTGAGTGTCTGAATCTTTATGGCTTTTTTGTAAACTCTCAAGTGGCGCTAATATTAAGCTCAATGGTGTTTTAAGCTCATGGCTAACGTTATCTAATAGTTGAGTTTTTAAGCTGCTAAGTTCTCTCTCTTTTAAATTAGCTTGTTCTGCTATTTTAGCCCTATACCTTGCGGTTACAATTAGCCAGATTATAAATAGCACTGAGATAATGTAACTCGCATAGGCAAAATTGCTTTTCCACCAAGGTGGAGTAACCATAAGTGCAGCCATCGTTTTATCATCACTCCATTGGCCGTATTGGTCTTTAACTTTTACAATAAAGTGATAGTTTCCAGCGGGAAGTTGAGAATAGCTAACTTGCCTCTGATTTTTGTTTGCGTATAAAAACTGCTTATCTAATCCAGCTAACTTATAAGCATATTGATATTGAGAAGGGGGCTCCGCACTGTTTAAAGCAGAAAACTTAAAGCCGATAACACCGTCTTCTTCTTTAAAAAAGAGCCTGTCTGTATAGCTTATAAGCTTAGCCGCTTGAGTATTGGCTTTAATATATTGCTGCGTCGCGACTGACTGGTTATAAATAAGTAAGTCTGTAATAACGGGTTCTGGAGGTTGGGTTGCTAGAGTTAGTTTTAACGGATCAAATTGATTAAAACCATTAATACCACCAAAAAATAATTCGCCATCATTGGCTTGAAAAGCGGCGCCTAAAATAAAAGAATGATGCTGTATACCGTTTGCGGGTAAAAAATGCTGCATTTGTTGGGTTTGAGGAGCGTAACGGGTTAAACCTTGATTACTACTGAGCCACAAGTAGCCGTTGCTATCTTGTTTAATTGCAAAAATATTATCATTAAGTAAGCCATCGAACTCGGTAATGTTTATAACGTTGTTTGTTGGGATATTTAATTTATTGAGCCCGCCAAAAGTACCTACCCATAAAGTATTTTTATCTTGTAAATGCAAGGATGTAACCATGTCGTGCGTTAAACTATTAGGCTTTTTAAGATCGCTTTGGTAATGAGTGAATATTTCATCATCTAAAGAAAGTTTATTGAGTCCTGCACGGGTTCCAGCCCATATAATGTTGTTGTAGCTGTCATACGTAATACTAAAAACAGTATTATTTGAGATACTATTTTTATCTGTGCTGTATTTAAAGTGTGTAACTTGCAATGTATCGGGGTTAAAACGCGTTAATCCTTCATTACTGCCCAGCCATAAATTACCATTTTCATCGCCCTCGATTGCATAAATACGGTTACTACTGAGTTGATGACTTTGCACAGTAAAAGCTGAAAAACTATCATTAATTGGGTTGTAAAGCAGTAAACCACCGCCGTATGTGCCTATCCATACGCGTTTATTGGCATCCTCATAAAGACTAAATATATTGTTGTTAGTTAAGCCCGTTGTAGAGTTTTCATTCACTTTATAGCGTTTAAAACCACTGTTAGTTTGCTTGTTAAGGCCATCGCGTGTGCCAATCCAAAGTAAGTTGTTGCTGTCTTTGAGAATTGCTCTTACAAAGTCATTCGAGATAGAAGCCGAGTTATTACTTTGATGTTTTTGATGACCAAACTGAGCCTGCCTTTTATCATAGCGATGTAATCCATAGCCGTCTGTACCAATCCAAATAATGCCTTGAGGGTCTTGGTAAAGTGATAATAGGTGATCGTTAGCTAAGCCATGTTTTAAATCTGAAGAGTGAGTAAGTTGACGAAACTCGCTACTTAATAAATTATCTGTAGCTTGGTAATAAAGACCATGACCATAAGTGCTTACCCATAATTTTTTTTCACCATCAAAAAGTATATCTGTGACCCAAACATTTTTGAGTTGCTCAAAGTTATAAAATGCTCGTGCGTTTGAGTCAAAAACACTTAGACCAGTTTTACTTCCTATAATAAATTTGTCGTTTGGGGCTTTTTTTAATTGCCAGATCTGTTTAGGGCTATTAGGTATATGCTCGAACCGATTTGTTTTTGAATCGAACTTAATAAGCCCAATATTACTTGCTAACCAAAGGTTTTTGTTGTCATCAAAAAGCATATTTTTAAAAACAACATTTAATTGATTGATGTCTTGATAAGTAAATAATTCGGTAGTATTAGTGTTTGTATTTAACCGAGTAAGTTGCCCCTTATCGTGACCAATCCAAATTGTTTCGGGGGAATTAGAGATTATTGCTGAAATGCGTTCGTTTGTAATAGAGGGAGTTGAATACTGGTTAAAAACACTAAAATTTCCTGTTTCAGTATTTAATAAGTTGAGGCCATTGCTTGTTGTTGCAAACCAAAGTTGACCGTTTCCTGAATTCAGGCAGTCTGTAATCCAATTCCCCGAAATACTCGATTGTGAAGGGTTGAATTTATAGTGTTTAAATTCATATCCATCGAATCGATTTAAGCCGCCTTGGGTCGAAAACCAATGAAACCCTTTTTCATCAGTGGTACTGCAGGTGATTGAATTTTGCGATAAACCTTGCTCATTTGTATATGTATCTAAGTACAGTGGTAGAGCAAGCGAGCTAATATGAAATAATAATAAAAAGCTGATGACTTTATATTTTATGATTGTTTTAATTGCTTTCACAGACTTCCTATCTCTTGTGAATCCCTTAGGGCGTGTTGACCTTTGTGGATTGAAATTTGTTCAATCTAGGGGCGGTTTAATCGCGGCGCGAGTTTTGTAGCCTAGTGGCTAAGTAAAAACCGAGTATCTGGTCAATCATAAACTGCTTTTTAATCAATGTTAAGATTGATTTTTTAATGTAATGTTGGGATTTTGCACTGTGGGTATCTTTTAGGCTTGTGTTAATGGACTGCGTAAGTATAATAGGCATCCACTTTGCAGGGGCGTAGTTCCAATTGGTAGAACAGCGGTCTCCAAAACCGATGGTTGGGAGTTCGAGTCTCTCCGCCCCTGCCAGATTTACTTGTGTATTGAGTAGTCTGAGATTAAAAACCGGTTTAAATTAAGTCTGTTTTTAAGTTTAGATTTTAATGGATTAACCCTACCTAGGTGTAGAGTTGTTGTGTCTGTAGTTAAGGTAATAATATTATGAGCACGAATGTAGAAACACCATCAAGTGCGATGGAGTCAGTAAAGTGGTTAGTAGCAATCGCGCTACTTGCAGGCGCAGTTGTTGGTAATCATATGTATGCAGATCAATCTGTATTACTACGTGCTATCGGCGTTGTTGTTGCAATAGCGGCTGGATTAGCAATTGCCTCACAAACATTTAAGGGACGTAACTTTCTTGCTTTCGCTAAAGAAGCTCGAATTGAAGTACGCAAAGTTATTTGGCCAACTCGCCAAGAAACTACCCACACGACATTAATTGTAATGGTTGCAACAGTGATTATGGCGCTTATCCTTTGGGGATTAGATGGCATTTTATTCCGCGCTGTTGGCTTTTTAACTGGATTGGAGATCTGATCCCATGTCGGATGAGAACGAGAACAAAGAAATTAAATTACGTTGGTACGTAGTACAGGCTTTTTCTGGTTACGAAAAACGTGTAGCACAAACATTAATCGAACATATCAAAATTGAAGGTCTTGAAGCGAGCTTTGGTGAGATATTAGTACCAACTGAAGAAGTTGTTGAGATGCGTGCCGGTCAAAAGCGTAAGTCTGAGCGTAAATTCTTCCCAGGTTATGTATTAGTACAAATGGATATGAACGACGCAAGCTGGCACTTAGTGAACAGCACTGAACGCGTAATGGGCTTTATTGGTGGAACGTCTGATCGTCCTGCGCCAATTAGTCCTAAAGAAGCAGAACGCATTCTTAATCGTTTACAAGAAAATGCCGAAGCACCTAAACCTGCAACATTATTTGAACCAGGTGAAGTTGTACGCGTTACAGATGGACCATTTGCAGACTTCAGTGGTGTAGTTGAAGAAGTTGACTACGAAAAAAGCCGCGTAAAAGTATCTGTACTTATTTTTGGTCGTTCTACGCCAGTTGAACTTGAGTTTGGTCAAGTTGAACAAGATAAGTAATTGATTAAAAAAGCTTCGTCACTATTTTTGTAAATTTTGGCACGAAGCTTGAAAAAGGCCGTTGATTATCTTATAATCAGCGGCCTTTTTGTATTAAGGTAAAATTAATTTTTACTATACAAAAAGTACGAAACCAATTTTTAAACTGGGAAGCCGCTAGAGTACGCGTCCTCGCGCGCACAAGGCTAAGACCCACCTAATGAGGTATTTATAATGGCTAAAAAAGTTGAAGCTCTAATCAAGCTACAAGTTGCCGCTGGTATGGCTAATCCTAGTCCTCCAGTTGGTCCAGCACTAGGTCAACACGGTGTGAACATCATGGAATTCTGTAAAGCGTTTAACGCACGTACAGAATCTATTGAAAAAGGCGCTCCAGTTCCTGTAGTGATCTCTGTTTACGGCGACCGTTCTTTTACGTTCGATATGAAAACACCACCTGCAGCTTACTTACTTAAGAAAGCAGCTGGTATCAAATCAGGCTCAGGCCGTCCTAACACTGATAAAGTAGGCACAGTAACTCGTGCTCAACTTGAAGAGATCGTTGAGACAAAACGAGCTGACCTTACAGCGGCTGATATGGACGCTGCGGTTCGCACTATCGCAGGTTCTGCGCGTGCGATGGGCTTGAACGTAGAGGACTAAGAAATGGCTAAATTAACTAAACGTATGCGTACTATCCGCGAAAAAGTGGAAGTAACAAAAGATTACGAAATCAATGAAGCAGTTGCTCTTTTAAAAGAGTTAGCGACAGCTAAATTCGTAGAAAGTGTTGACGTTGCCGTTAACCTTGGTATCGATGCTCGTAAATCTGATCAAAACGTTCGTGGTGCAACTGTACTACCTAACGGTACTGGTCGTGACGTTCGTGTTGCTGTATTCACACAAGGCGCTAACGCAGAAGCTGCGAAAGAAGCTGGTGCTGAATTAGTAGGTATGGAAGATCTTGCTGAGCTAGTTAAAAAAGGCGAGATGAACTTTGACGTTGTTGTTGCATCACCAGACGCTATGCGTGTTGTTGGTCAACTAGGTCAAATCTTAGGCCCACGTGGTCTAATGCCAAACCCTAAAACTGGTACTGTAACGCCTAACGTTGCAGAAGCAGTTAAAAATGCTAAAGCTGGTCAAGTACGTTACCGTAATGACAAGAATGGTATCATCCATACTACTATTGGTAAGGTTGATTTCACCGCTGAGCAACTTCAACAAAACCTTGAGTCACTAATTGTTGCACTTAAGAAGGCTAAGCCTTCTCAAGCTAAAGGTGTTTACTTGAAAAAAGTAACTATCTCTACAACAATGGGCGCAGGTGTTTCTGTTGACCAAAGCACTTTAAGCACAACTGTAGCTTAATTTAGTGTTTACATGGCGTGAAATTTGTACTATAATTTCGCGCCATTTTGTTGATTAATTTATTAGTCGGCAAAGTAAAGAATTCGGGTTGAAGTCCATAATTTCGTTAAGCCTTAGGTTTAACGATAAATTGGGCTTCCGTCCAAGACCGTAGGTGGCTTCGGCCTTAATATTCACCTACGTAGACGGTGTAGACCCCAGATAGATTTTTCCTAATCCTTCTGGCTCTCGCCGTAAAAAGCATCTCTATCTTGTTTGATAGGGAAGAGTAGAACAGGGGAGTCCGATAATCGGTATCCCCATTAAACCAGGAGTAACACCCATGGCTTTAAATCTTCAAGGCAAAAAAGCAATAGTTGCTGAAGTCAACGAAGCAGCCAATGGTGCTCTATCTGCAGTTGTTGCAGATTCTCGTGGTGTAACAGTTGGCGCAATCACTGCCCTTCGTAAAGAAGCTCGTGCAAACGGTGTTTGGATGAAAGTTGTCCGTAACACTTTAGCAAAACGTGCTCTTGAAGGAACAGATTTTGAGTGTCTTTCTGATTCATTTGTTGGTCCAAGCTTAATCGCTTTCTCATCAGAGCATCCAGGTGCTGCTGCGCGTATCTTTTCAGATTTCGCGAAAAAGAATGAGAAATTCGAGCTTAAAACGGCCGCTTTTGAAGGGAATGTTGTTGATGCAGCAATGCTTGCTACATTACCTACATACGATGAAGCTGTTGCACGCTTAATGAGTGCTATGAAAGAAGCGTCTGCTGGCAAATTGTGTAAAACAATTGAAGCAGTACGTCTACAGAAAGAAGAGCAAGCTGCTTAATTTTAAGCTGTTTAATCACTTTCGGTGTAAAATTTATTTGGACTTAATGTCCGTTAATTATTAGGAAATTTGTAATGTCTGTATCTAAAGACCAAATCCTTGACGCAATTGCTGAAATGTCAGTAATGGACGTTGTTGCTCTTATCGAAGCAATGGAAGAAAAATTCGGCGTAACTGCTGCAGCTGCAATGGTAGCTGGTCCAGCTGCTGAAGCTGCTGAAGAGAAAACAGAATTTGACGTAATCCTTACTGGCGCTGGCGCTAATAAAGTTGCGGCAATCAAAGCTGTTCGTAGCGCAACTGGCCTTGGCCTTAAAGAAGCGAAAGCGCTTGTTGAAGCTGCTCCTACACCTGTTAAAGAAGGTGTATCTAAAGAAGAAGCTGAAGCTCTTGCTAAAGATCTTACTGAAGCTGGTGCTGAAGTTGAGGTTAAGTAATTTAGCTTTTGCTAAGTTCGCTGCCTGAGAAATCAGGCAAGGGCTGGTGATTATTTAATCACCGGCCTTTTTGCGCTATGGAGTGAACTACTCTTTTAGCGCAAATAAAATCTGATTTTTTCTTTACTTTCAACGCTTTATAGTTTGCTAGTGTTAAAAGGAAGACTAAGTTAGAACAACACTTAAATGTTGTAAAATCTTGGCATAGCTGCCAGTTAAGTCTGTTCTTACAAGAACAGGTCGGGTCAAAGAACAGCAAGCTGAGGAACCCCATGGCTTACTCTTATTCTGAAAAGAAACGTATCCGTAAGGATTTTGGTAAACGTCCACAAGTTTTGGATATACCTTTTTTACTGTCTACACAGTTAGAATCGTTTAAAAAATTCTTAGTGCCGGACGCTGATGGCGATCATGGTTTGGAAGCTGCCTTCCGTTCTGTGTTCCCTATTAAAAGCTACTCGGGAAATTCTGAGCTTCAATACGTAAGTTATCGTATTGGTGAGCCAGTTTTCGATGTAAAAGAATGTCAAATTCGCGGTGTGACTTATTCTGCTCCACTTCGCGTGAAACTGCGCCTTGTTGTTATGGATAAAGAAGCGCCAGGCACAGTTAAAGACATTAAAGAGCAAGAAGTTTACATGGGCGAAATTCCGCTCATGACCGATACCGGTACCTTTGTAATCAATGGTACAGAGCGTGTTATCGTTTCTCAGCTACACCGTAGCCCTGGTGTATTCTTTGATAACGACCGCGGTAAAACTCATTCATCAGGTAAAGTACTTTATAACGCACGCGTTATTCCTTACCGTGGTTCATGGTTAGACTTCGAATTTGATGCAAAAGATAACTTATATGTACGTATTGACCGTCGTCGTAAATTACCGGCGTCTATCATCCTACGTGCACTTGAGTACTCTAGTGAAGAAATCCTAGAAATCTTCTTCGACAACACGACGTTTGAAGTAGCGAACGGTAAAGTTCTTATGGAACTTGTGCCTTCACGTTTACGTGGTGAAACTGCCGCTTTTGATATCAAGAGCGAAGACGGTGAAGTATTTGTTGAAAGCGGTCGTCGTGTTACGGCTCGCCACATCAAGAGCATCGAGAAGAAAGGCATTAACCGCCTAGAAGTACCTCATGAGTATATTATTGGCCGTATTATAGCTAAAAACTACGTTGACGAGTCAACGGGTGAAGTTATTGCTAGCGCGAATGATGAATTAACTCTTGAGCTAATGGCTGAGCTAGTTAAAGCTGGTTACACTAAAATTGATACGTTATATATCAATGAAGTGGACAGCGGTGCTTACATGTCAAATACATTGAACATTGACTCTTCAAGCAGCCGTTTAGAAGCATTAGTAGAAATTTATCGCATGATGCGCCCAGGCGAGCCACCGACGAAAGACGCGGCTGAAGCCTTATTCCAGAACTTGTTCTTCTCTGAAGAACGTTATGACTTATCTACTGTAGGTCGTATGAAGTTCAATAGCCGTGTTGGTTACGATACAGACACAGGCCCTGGCACATTAAGCAAAGAAGACATCGTGTCTGTTATGAAAGTATTAATTGCTATTCGTAACGGTCAAGGCGATGTTGATGATATCGACCACTTAGGCAACCGTCGTATACGTAGTGTTGGCGAAATGGCTGAGAACCAATTCCGTGTTGGTCTAGTACGTGTAGAACGTGCTGTACGTGAGCGTTTAAGCTTAGGTGACCTTGACGCGATCATGCCACAAGATCTTATTAACGCTAAGCCTATTTCGGCAGCGGTTAAAGAGTTCTTCGGCTCGTCTCAGTTATCACAGTTTATGGACCAAAATAACCCGCTATCAGAAGTTACGCATAAACGTCGTATCTCTGCATTAGGTCCGGGCGGTCTGACTCGTGAACGCGCAGGCTTTGAAGTACGTGACGTTCACGTAACTCACTATGGTCGCGTATGTCCAATCGAGACTCCTGAGGGTCCAAACATCGGTCTAATTAACTCATTGTCTACGTACGCACGTACCAATGACTACGGTTTCTTAGAAACACCTTACCGCAAAGTGGTAGACGGTGTTGTAACTGATGAAGTTGATTATTTATCAGCCATTGAAGAAGGTCAGTTTGTTATCGCACAGGCGAATTCAAACTTAACTGAAACCAATGAGTTTGTTGATGAACTTATTCCATGTCGTCACAAAGGTGAATCTACCTTTATGGGTCGCATGGACCAGCAGTATATGGATGTATCACCACAACAGGTGATCTCTGTAGCGGCAGCACTTATCCCGTTCCTAGAACACGATGATGCTAACCGTGCATTGATGGGTTCAAACATGCAACGTCAAGCAGTACCAACATTGAAAGCGGATAAACCGTTAGTAGGTACTGGTATTGAGTTAACACTAGCGAAAGATTCTGGTGTAACGATTGTTGCAAAACGTGGTGGTGAAGTAATGTATGCTGACGCAAGTCGCATCGTTGTTAATGTACATGAAGAAGAGCGCATCCCAGGTGAAGCGGGCATCGACATTTACAACTTAACCAAATACACACGTTCTAACCAAAACACATGTATTAACCAAAAACCAACTTGCATGGTTGGCGAACCAGTTACTCGTGGTGACGTGTTAGCAGATGGTCCTTCGACTGACTTAGGTGATTTAGCCCTTGGTCAAAACCTTCGCGTGGCATTCATGCCATGGAACGGTTATAACTTCGAGGATTCAATCTTACTATCAGAGCGCGTAGTTGAAGAAGATCGTCTAACGACAATCCATATTCAAGAACTACAGTGTGTTGCCCGTGATACTAAATTAGGTCCTGAAGAGATCACTGCAGACATCCCGAACGTGGGTGAATCTGCACTAGGCAAGCTTGATGAATCAGGTGTTGTATATATTGGTGCGGAAGTTAAAGGCGGCGATATTCTAGTAGGTAAAGTGACTCCTAAAGGCGAAACACAGCTTACACCTGAAGAGAAGCTTCTACGAGCTATCTTCGGCGAAAAAGCGTCTGACGTTAAAGACAGCTCTTTACGTGTACCAAATTCTGTAACTGGTACTGTAATTGACGTACAAGTCTTCACCCGTGATGGTGTTGAAAAAGACAAACGTGCGTTAGAAGTTGAAGACATGCAGCTTCGCGAAGCGAAGAAAGACTTCAACGAAGAGTTCCGTATTTTAGAAGCTGGCGTTTTAGGACGTGCTCGCAAGTTACTTGTTGATGCAGGCTTCGATGAAGACAAACTAACGTCACTGAATGCTGAAAAACTACTTACTCAAAGCCTTGCACAAGAAGACAAGCAAGCTGAACTTGAGCAACTAGCTGCACAGTACGATGAGCTTAAAGCTGAATACGATAAAAAGTTTGAAAACAAACGTCGTAAAATTACCCAGGGTGATGACCTAGCACCAGGCGTACTTAAGATTGTTAAAGTATACCTAGCTGTTAAACGTCGTATCCAACCAGGTGATAAAATGGCGGGTCGTCATGGTAACAAAGGTGTTATCTCGACTATCGTACCAGTAGAAGATATGCCTTACGATGACAAAGGTCGTACGGTAGATATCGTATTGAACCCACTAGGTGTACCATCGCGTATGAACATCGGTCAGATCCTTGAAACACATATGGGTCTAGCTGCACGTGGTATCGGTGAACGCATTGAAGAAATGATGAAAGAACAACGTGAGCTTCATGAGCTACGCGACTTCATCAAGCAAGCCTACGAAATTGGTGAATCTCGTCAAGTTGTAGACATTGCTAGCTTCACGGATGACGAAATTCGTCGTCTAGCTGAAAACTTAAAAGGTGGTTTACCAATAGCTACTCCTGCATTTGATGGCGCGAAAGAAAGCGAAATCAAAGACATGCTAGAGCTTGGTGGATACCCAAGAAGTGGTCAGGTTACACTTTATGATGGCCGAACTGGCGATCAGTTTGAACGCCAAGTAACCGTAGGTTACATGTACATGCTGAAACTGAATCACTTAGTTGATGATAAGATGCATGCACGTTCTACTGGTTCTTACAGCCTTGTTACTCAGCAGCCGCTGGGTGGTAAAGCACAGTTCGGTGGCCAGCGTTTTGGTGAGATGGAAGTATGGGCACTTGAAGCTTACGGTGCTGCTTACACTCTACAAGAAATGCTAACAGTGAAATCGGATGACGTGAACGGTCGTACTAAGATGTATAAAAACATCGTTGATGGTAACCATAAAATGGAACCAGGTATGCCAGAATCGTTCAACGTATTGTTGAAAGAAATCCGCTCACTGGGTATCAACATCGAGTTGGAAGAAAATTAAGCCAATTAGATGCTGCAGTTAACGCTGCAGCATCTGTTACGGCTGAATAGAATGTAGGGACGAGATTACCCGTCCTCAAGATTAACTCCGACAGGAGAGCTAAGGTGAAAGACTTACTTAAGTTTCTGAAGCAACAAAATAAGACCGAAGAATTCGATGCAATTCGCATTGGTCTTGCTTCACCAGACATGGTTCGTTCATGGTCATACGGTGAAGTAAAGAAACCTGAGACTATTAACTACCGTACTTTCAAGCCTGAGCGCGATGGCTTATTCTGTGCCCGTATTTTCGGCCCAGTGAAAGATTATGAGTGTTTATGTGGTAAATATAAACGCCTTAAACACCGTGGTGTGATCTGTGAAAAGTGTGGCGTTGAAGTAACACTCACTAAAGTGCGACGCGATCGTATGGGTCATATTGACCTTGCGAGCCCAGTTGCACATATATGGTTTTTAAAATCATTACCGTCACGTATCGGCTTAATGCTAGATATGACGCTTCGTGATATTGAACGTGTTCTTTACTTCGAATCATTCGTAGTAACTGAGCCTGGTATGACAACGCTTGAGCGTGGTCAGTTATTAGGTGAAGAAGAGTACTTAGATGCACTAGAAGAACACGGTGATGAGTTTGAAGCGAAGATGGGTGCTGAAGCAGTTTTAGACTTGCTTCGTGAACTCGATCTTGCTCAATTAATTGCTGAGATGCGTGAAGAGTTACCAACAATTAACTCTGAAACTAAGCGTAAAAAAATCACTAAACGTCTTAAGTTAATGGAATCGTTCCACCAATCAGGTAATAATCCTGAGTGGATGATCATGACAGTACTTCCAGTATTGCCACCTGATCTACGTCCATTAGTACCACTAGACGGTGGTCGTTTTGCGACATCTGATCTAAATGACCTTTACCGTCGTGTTATTAACCGTAATAACCGTCTTAAGCGTCTACTAGATTTAGCAGCACCGGACATTATTGTACGTAACGAAAAACGTATGTTGCAAGAAGCGGTAGATGCGCTACTTGATAACGGTCGTCGTGGTCGTGCAATTACAGGTTCTAACAAGCGTCCTCTTAAATCTCTTGCTGATATGATCAAGGGTAAACAAGGTCGTTTCCGTCAGAACTTACTTGGTAAGCGTGTAGATTATTCAGGCCGTTCTGTAATTACAGTAGGTCCTACACTTAAGCTTCACCAATGTGGTCTTCCTAAGAAGATGGCACTTGAGCTATTCAAACCATTCATCTATGGCAAACTAGAGCGTCGCGGCATGGCTACGACAATCAAAGCAGCTAAGAAAATGGTTGAACGTGAAGTTCCGGAAGTATGGGATGTACTTGACGAAGTAATTCGTGAACATCCAGTATTACTTAACCGTGCACCAACACTTCACCGTTTGGGTATCCAAGCGTTTGAGCCTGTGCTTATCGAAGGTAAAGCGATTCATTTGCACCCATTAGTATGTGCGGCTTACAACGCCGATTTCGATGGTGACCAAATGGCGGTACACGTACCGTTAACAATCGAAGCGCAGCTTGAAGCTCGTGCATTGATGATGTCAACAAACAACATTCTATCTCCTGCGAATGGTGAGCCAATCATCGTTCCTTCACAGGATGTTGTATTGGGTCTTTATTACATGACTCGTGACCGCATTAATGCTAAAGGCGAAGGCGCGATATTTAAAGATCCAAAAGAAGCAGAAAAAGCATACCGTAGTGGTAATGCAGACCTTCATGCAATCGTGAAAGTACGTATTAGCCAATCAGTTAAAAACGAAGATGGTGTAGTAGAAGATACTATTACTGTTATCGATACAACTGTTGGCCGTGCAATTTTGTCTCTAATTTTACCAACTGGTATGCCGTTTGCGTCAATCAACCAGCCACTAGGTAAAAAGCAGATTTCTGGCTTGTTAAATGAGTGTTACCGTCGTCTAGGTCTTAAAGATACTGTTATCTTTGCTGACCAAGTTATGTACACAGGTTTCCATTATGCAATGAAGTCAGGTGTTTCTATCGGTATCGATGATTTAGTTATCCCACCGGTTAAAGCACAAATCATTGAATCAGCAGAAGCTGAAGTGACTGAAATCAACCAACAATTCCAATCAGGTCTTGTAACGGCTGGTGAAAAGTACAATAAAGTTATCGATATCTGGTCACGTGTAAATGAAAACTTATCACGTGAAATGATGGCCAATTTGTCGAAAGACACGGTTATCAACGCACAAGGTGAAGAAGTAGAGCAACCGTCATTTAACTCAGTGTTTATGATGGCCGACTCGGGTGCTCGTGGTAGTGCCGCTCAGATCCGTCAGCTGGCAGGTATGCGTGGTCTAATGGCACGTCCAGATGGTTCCATCATCGAGACGCCAATCACAGCTAACTTCCGTGAAGGTCTAAACGTACTTCAGTACTTCATCTCAACGCATGGTGCGCGTAAAGGTCTTGCCGATACAGCACTTAAAACAGCGAACTCGGGTTACCTAACGCGTCGTCTAGTAGACGTTGCACAAGATTTGGTAATCAACGAAGATGACTGTGGCACAGAAGATGGCTTAACAATGAAACCGCTTATTGAAGGTGGTGATGTTGTAGAAGCACTTCGTGAGCGTGTACTAGGTCGTGTTGTTGCTGAAGATATTGTAATTCCAGGTACAAACACTGTACTTGTTGAACGTAATATCATGCTTGACGAAAAACTGTGTGACCTTTTAGAAGAGCACTCAGTAGATGAAGTTCGCGTACGCTCTGTTATCACTTGTGATAATGACTTTGGTGTTTGTGCTAACTGTTATGGTCGTGACCTAGCACGTGGTCATATCATCAACGCAGGTGAATCAGTAGGTGTTATCGCGGCACAATCAATCGGTGAGCCAGGTACACAGCTTACGATGCGTACTTTCCACATCGGTGGTGCGGCATCTAGAGCGTCTGCAGAAAATAATGTACAAGTTAAAACTAACGGTACGTTAAAACTGCATAACTCTAAATATGTATTAAATACAGACGATAAGATTGTTATTACTTCACGTTCAACGGAAATTACTATCATCGATAGTCATGGCCGTGAGAAAGAGCGTTATAAAGTACCTTACGGTGCGGTATTAACAGTTAAAGATAATGCAGAAGTTCAAGGTAACGACATTGTTGCTACTTGGGACCCGCATAGTCACCCAATCGTTCTTGAGCATAAATCAAAAGTATCGTTCAGCGATATTGATGACTCAAATACTGAAGCACAGACTGATGAACTGACTGGTTTAACCCGTGTAGTTGTTAAAGATCTTGCTAAAGTTAATACAAAAGAACCTAAGCTTATCATCGAAAGTGAAGAGCGCGGCTTGCAAGAAACACGTCTTCCTTCATTCACAACGATTGAAGTAATTGATGGCGTTACAGCAAACCCAGGTGACGTGTTAGCACGTATCCCGCAAGAAGGTTCGAAAACTCGTGATATCACGGGTGGTCTACCACGCGTAGCCGACTTATTTGAAGCGCGTAAGCCAAAAGATCCAGCTATTTTAGCTGAGGTTACTGGTACAATTAGCTTCGGTAAAGAGACTAAAGGTAAGAAGCGTTTAGTTATTACTCCACCAGAAGGTGATCATTACGAAGAGATGATCCATAAGTGGCGTCAACTTAACGTGTTTGAAGGTGAGCAAGTGTCTAAAGGTGAAGTTATCGCCGATGGTCCTGAATCACCGCATGACATCTTACGCTTACGTGGTGTGACTCATGTTGCTAACTACATCGTTAACGAAGTGCAAGAGGTTTACCGTTTGCAAGGCGTTAAGATCAATGACAAGCACATTGAAACAATTATCCGTCAAATGTTACGCAAATGTACCATTATACACGGTGGTGATACTGACTTCCTAGCTGGTGAACAAATCGAAGTGGCGCGCGTAAATATCGCAAACCGTGACCTTGAAAAACAAGGTAAGATCCCAGCTAAGTATGAAATCCAATTAATGGGTATCACAAAAGCATCACTAGCAACAGAATCTTTCATCTCTGCAGCGTCTTTCCAAGAGACAACACGTGTTCTTACAGATGCGGCAGTGAATGGTAAGAGCGATGAGCTTCGCGGTCTGAAAGAAAACGTAATTGTGGGTCGATTGATCCCAGCCGGTACCGGTTTTGCGTATCATCAAGAACGTATGGCTCGCCGTAAACAAAGCAAAGTAGTCGTAGAAGAGCAAACAGTAAGTGCAGAAGAGGCAACTCAAGCACTTACAGATGCTCTAAATGCTGATTTGTCTGGAAATCAATAAACTGTTCTTAATCAATAGATTAAGAAATAGTAAGGCAGTTATATACTGTCTTACTATCAGTTTAGGTTGACAGGTTAAACTTTGCTCATTAAAATTCCGCCACCCATTTACTTGTGTGCTCAATGCAGGCTTGTAAATAAAGGGCGGATTTTTTCTTTTTTCAGTAGTAATTTTAATTTCAGGAGCTATTTAAATGGCAACTATTAACCAGCTAGTGCGTAAGCCACGCCGTAGTAAGGTTACGAAAAGTAACTCAGCTGCACTTAAAGCGTGTCCGCAAAAGCGCGGTGTATGTACTCGCGTATATACAACTACACCTAAGAAACCAAACTCGGCGTTACGTAAAGTAGCTCGTGTACGTTTAACTAACGGTTTCGAAGTAACTTCATACATTGGTGGTGAAGGTCATAACCTTCAAGAGCATAGTGTAATCCTAATCCGTGGTGGTCGTGTTAAAGATTTACCAGGTGTGCGTTTTCACACTGTTCGTGGTGCACTTGACTGTGCAGGCGTTAGCGACCGTCGTCAAGCTCGTTCTAAATACGGTACTAAACGCCCTAAAGGCTAATGTTTTCCGTTAGTAAGGCCAAGCACTAAATATTTATAATTATTGTTTTGGGTGATTGACTCGAAAGAGCAAACCTGAATAAACCGGAGATACAAAATGCCTAGAAGACGCGTAATCGGTCAACGTAAAATTCTTCCAGATCCTAAGTTCGGATCGGAACTTCTTGCTAAATTCGTTAACATCGTGATGTTAGACGGCAAGAAATCTACTGCTGAAAAAATTGTTTATGGTGCGCTAGACGTGGCTGCTGAGAAATCAGGCAAGTCGCACCTAGAAATCTTTGAAACTGCACTTGATAACATCCGCCCACAGGTAGAGGTTAAATCTCGCCGTGTTGGTGGTTCAACTTATCAAGTACCAGTTGAAGTACGTCCAGTTCGTCGTAACGCATTAGGTATGCGTTGGTTAGTAGACGCTGCACGTAAGCGTGGCGAAAAATCTATGGGCTTACGTTTAGCTCAAGAAATCGTTGATGCTGCTGACAACAAAGGCACTGCGGTTAAGAAACGTGAAGACGTTCACCGTATGGCTGAAGCGAATAAAGCATTCGCTCATTACCGTTGGTA
This sequence comes from Pseudoalteromonas aliena SW19, assembly GCF_014905615.1. Taxonomy (NCBI): domain Bacteria; kingdom Pseudomonadati; phylum Pseudomonadota; class Gammaproteobacteria; order Alteromonadales; family Pseudoalteromonadaceae; genus Pseudoalteromonas; species Pseudoalteromonas aliena. The sequence goes on along the minus strand of NZ_AQGU01000022.1, from coordinate 398,687 downwards.
ATCTGTCTTTAACCTTTAAGAGGATCATATGGCACGTACAACTCCACTTGAGCGCTATCGTAATATAGGTATTGTTGCTCACGTAGATGCAGGCAAAACCACCACAACAGAACGTGTTCTGTTCTACACGGGTCTTTCTCATAAGATCGGTGAAGTACATGATGGCGCTGCAACTATGGATTGGATGGAGCAGGAACAAGAGCGTGGTATCACAATCACTTCTGCTGCAACAACGTGTTTTTGGAAAGGGATGGACGCTCAATTTGACGCCCATCGTATCAATATTATTGATACTCCAGGACACGTAGATTTCACTATCGAAGTAGAGCGTTCTTTACGCGTACTAGATGGTGCGGTAGTTGTTCTTTGTGCTTCATCTGGTGTACAGCCGCAAACTGAGACAGTTTGGCGTCAAGCGAACAAATACGAAGTTCCGAGAATGATCTTCGTAAATAAAATGGATCGCACGGGCGCTGACTTCTTAGCAGTGGTTAGCCAGGTGAAATCTCGTCTTGGAGCAACGCCTGTTCCAATTCAGTTGCCTGTAGGCGCTGAGGACGACTTTAAAGGTGTTATTGACCTTATAAAAATGAAAATGATTAACTGGAACGAAACGGACCAGGGTATGACTTTTTCTTATGAGGCAATACCGGCAGAACTTCTGGAATTGGCTGAAGAATGGCGCTCTCATTTAGTTGAAAGCGCTGCTGAAGCTTCAGAAGAACTGATGGATAAATACTTAGAAGGTGAAGAGTTAAGCGAAGCAGAAATTAAAAATGCTTTGCGTCAACGCACATTAGCTAATGAGATTGTTCCAGTTACTTGTGGTAGCGCATTTAAAAACAAAGGCGTTCAAGCTGTGCTTGATGGCGTTGTTGAATATATGCCGTCGCCAGAACAAGTGAAACAAATCCAAGGTATCTTAGAAAATGGTACTGAGGAAGAACGTCCGGCTAATGATAAAGCGCCGTTTGCTGCACTCGCTTTTAAGATTGCAACAGACCCGTTTGTTGGCACCTTGACCTTTTTCCGTGTTTACTCTGGTACTGTTAAACAGGGTGACACGGTATATAATCCAGTAAAAAGTAAGCGTGAGCGACTTGGCCGTATCGTACAGATGCATTCAAACTCTCGTGAAGAGATCAAAGAAGTTTTCGCAGGCGACATCGCGGCAGCTATTGGTCTTAAAGACGTAACAACAGGTGAAACACTGTGTGATCCGAATTCTATTATTACGCTTGAGCGTATGGAATTCCCAGAACCAGTAATCTCTATTGCGGTTGAGCCTCGCACTATAGCTGACCAAGACAAGATGGGTATCGCGCTAGGTAAACTAGCAGCTGAAGACCCTTCTTTTCGCGTACAAACTGATGAAGAATCAGGCCAGGTTATAATCTCTGGCATGGGTGAACTTCACCTAGATATCATCGTCGACCGTATGAAACGTGAATTCAGTGTTGAATGTAACGTTGGTAAGCCGCAGGTCTCATACCGAGAAGCTATTCGTTCAACTGTTAAAGTTGAAGGGAAGTTTATACGTCAGTCAGGTGGTCGTGGCCAATATGGGCACGTTTGGATTAAACTTGAACCGATGGATATTACGGATGATGAGTCACCAATTTACGAGTTCGTTAACGAAACCGTTGGTGGGTCTGTTCCTAAAGAGTTCGTCCCTGCGGTAGACAAAGGTATCCAAGAGCAAATGTCTCAAGGTGTACTGGCAGGCTACCCATTACTTGGCGTTAAAGCGACTCTATATGATGGTTCATTCCATGATGTAGACTCGAATGAAATGGCATTTAAAATAGCGGGTTCACTGGCAATGAGAGACGGGGCGCTACAAGCGAAACCTGTACTTTTAGAACCAGTAATGAAGGTTGAAGTACTTACGCCTGATTCAAATATGGGTGATGTAGTTGGCGACCTAAACCGTCGTCGCGGCATAATCGAAGGCATGGAAGATGCATTAGGTGGACTTAAGCAAATTAATGCGCAGGTTCCTCTTTCTGAAATGTTTGGTTATGCGACTGCTTTACGATCTGCAACACAGGGCCGTGCCTCATACTCTATGGAGTTTGTGAAGTACGCTGAAGCCTCTAAAAACGTTGCAGATACAATAATTTCAGCTCGCGCTGTTATATAATTTTAGCTTGTCTGGCTCAATAGTGAGTCAGGCTTTAATTTCTTTATTAGGAATTTTTTAAGATGGCAAAAGAAAAGTTTGAACGCGTAAAACCGCACGTAAACGTTGGTACAATTGGCCACGTTGACCACGGTAAAACTACACTAACTGCAGCAATCACTAACGTACTTGCAAAAGTATACGGCGGTGTTGCTAAAGATTTCGCATCAATCGATAACGCTCCAGAAGAGCGTGAACGTGGTATCACTATTTCAACGTCTCACGTTGAATACGATACTCCTTCACGCCACTACGCGCACGTAGATTGTCCTGGTCACGCCGATTATGTTAAAAACATGATCACTGGTGCTGCTCAAATGGACGGCGCGATCTTAGTAGTTGCTGCGACTGATGGCCCTATGCCACAAACGCGTGAGCACATCCTTCTTTCTCGTCAGGTTGGCGTTCCTTACATCATCGTGTTCATGAACAAATGTGACATGGTTGATGACGAAGAGCTACTTGAACTAGTAGAAATGGAAGTTCGTGAACTTCTTTCAGAATACGATTTCCCAGGTGATGACTTACCTCTAATCGCTGGTTCTGCGCTTAAAGCGTTAGAAGGCGAGAAAGAGTGGGAAGATAAGATTGTTGAGCTTGCAAACGCACTTGATACTTACATCCCAGAGCCAGAGCGTGACATCGATAAGCCTTTCATCATGCCTATCGAAGACGTTTTCTCAATCCAGGGTCGTGGTACTGTTGTAACTGGTCGTGTTGAAGCTGGTATCATCCGCATCAATGACGAAGTAGAAATTGTTGGTATCAATGATACAACTCGTTCTACTTGTACTGGTGTTGAAATGTTCCGTAAGCTTCTTGACGAAGGTCGTGCTGGCGAAAACATCGGTGCACTTCTACGTGGTACTAAACGTGAAGACGTTGAACGTGGTCAAGTACTAGCTAAGCCTGGTTCAATCAACCCACATACTACATTCACTTCAGAAGTATACGTACTTTCGAAAGATGAAGGTGGTCGTCATACTCCATTCTTCAAAGGTTACCGTCCACAGTTCTACTTCCGTACAACTGACGTAACAGGTGACGTACAGTTACCAGATGGCGTAGAAATGGTAATGCCTGGTGATAACATCAAGATGACTGTAACTCTAATCGCGCCAATCGCGATGGATGAAGGTCTTCGTTTTGCTATCCGTGAAGGTGGCCGTACTGTAGGTGCTGGTGTTGTAGCAACTATCGTAGCGTAATAATTAACCTTAAAGTTAATTATTAGAAAAAGGTCACTTAGGTGGCCTTTTTTAATGCCTGAAGAAAAGTGTCATATGAAGGTGGCGCTCTTACCTTAGGCGTAGGTGCTTTGTAGCAATTATCGTAGCGTAATTATTAGCTTAGCTAATTATTGGCAAAAAAACCGAGCTTAGTCTCGGGTTTTTTAATGCCTAAAATAAAGTCTTTGCTTAATTTTTATCTCTCAATAATCCTTATTATAATACCAATCGGCGTAAACCTTTGAGTAATTTAATGGTAAGTGTCTAGCAGAGTACACCAGCCTATAACTCGTCGAAACTACTAAGCTATTTTCGAATTTTAATTAGGAAATGACCATGGGAAAAACATGTAGCTCTGAGCTGTGGCGAAGCAATACGCTAGCGAACTGAGTGTTGCTAACAAAGTGCGTTATCAAGGCGTTTTGTTAGCACAAAAATCACGAAACACGTCGACTTTCAAAAACCCATTAGTGGACTTTTAGTACTCATTGAGGGTGTGCAGAAACGTGATACCTACATTAGGGCATTATTTTTATTTTGCAACAAAGCGAAAGATAAACTCAAATTGCTGTATTGGAATAAAACAGGCTTCAAACGAATCGAAAATGTGGTCAATAAAATTTGGCTACAGTTTTAGAGTCTTCGCACTATTTTAGGTTAATTTAGCACTAAACCGGCGTTATAATGATTGCAACGGAATGCGTTGCAGGTTTAAATTTCGCCACTTTTTCCACCAAATTTGTATGCAGCTAGCATAACCTTTCTTTCTTAACGTAATTGGTATTACAGTTTAGATGGGGTTTTAATTCTTCAGTATCTGTTTAAGTATGCATACAGCCCACTAGTGGCTCGTGTAATCGCTTTCCACGCCTTGGCATAGGTACGATTATTAACTCAACGAAATTAAGTAGAGCTTTCATCCAATTACTCAATGGTCTTGCGATCCTATCTGCATAGGGAAAGCTAATTAATTTTATGAATTGGCACCAGATTACCTAGAAACGAATAACACAACATCGCTATAGTTGAGCCTAAGTGATAAAAAACTAACAAAATAAGCACTCCGTAACAATATACTCTGAGGTCACTTGGTAATAGACGTTGAGCTTTGTGCCCGCAGGGACGGCGCTACTTAGAGTATCCATAATCTGAAATGTTAACATATTTTGATTAAAATCTAATAATTTGGCACATTTAAAGCCGAAGAATTCACCAACACTTGCGTATAGCGCTTTATAAATACTCTCTTTTGCTGAAAATATAATGCTCAGTGGAGAGGAGAGTTGTTTACCTAGTCGCTGAAATACCAAGGTTTCATCCTCTCTTAATATTTGATTATTAAGATTATCCTCAAGCTCATCAGGCATCTTCTTTTCAATATCTATACCGATTCCTTTGGCTTGGTTTGCATGCATAACTATCGCTATAGCAAGATCTGTCGTATGTGAAATTGATCCTATTGCTTTTACAGGCCATAAAGGCGCTCTACTTTTTGACGTGCCGATAATCTGATGTTTAAACCCCAATTTATCAAGGGCTCTTGTGGCACAAATTCGACCAGCTAAATATTCAGCTTTTCTTTTTATTACTGCCTTATTTAATTGTTCAGGAAAAGGTTGTCCGTAATATTGAAAACTATTGGGGGTAAAATATTGCTCAGAAAAGTTTATACAATAAAAGGGTACTAGTAATTGAGAGGTGAAATTAAAATTTTCTAGAATTTGCATTTTTTACTCCAATATTGAGCGGCTAAGCGTTTCAGGTCTAGTTTATAAGGTCAAACATGCAATTTAAAATACAATATCAGCTTTAAGGTACTAAAGTTTTGACGTCGAAAGACCAAGCATATGCGTAATGCTGGTCGGTTAAGTGAAAGCCAATAAATGAAAAAGCTACAGGGCGATTCAACTGAATTTTCCTGTAGCCCTCTAATTATGTAACTTGAAGCACTTATATCGAATTTCTATAATCAGTACTAATTTTATGAATAAGAGTGAATATATATTCATAGAATGCTTAACGAGCTGGAATTAGAGTAGATGCTTTTAAATCTAAACTAATACACGTACTAGATCACATTAATTGGTAGTGTTCATCAACTAGTTCAACATGGTTTCCCATAAAATAATTCAGAACATTGTTATCGTCATAGATTACATCTTTTAACTTAATTTTTTCTGAGTTACTTAGCTCCATGAAATGCTCAATCAATTTTTCATCATGGCTTTAGGTAATCTGTTAAATCTAAATATACTACGTTTACACCTGAATCATGAACCAGTGATCTGCTTCTAATTAAGGGACGTGAGTTTAAGCGTCACTCAATTATCAATATTCTGCTTTAAATTATAAAACGTTATTACATCCATTAAAAAGCATAAATTAATTAGGGTCGCTCGATATACAAAGTAAATGCCAAGTGATTACTGACAAGGCAATAATCGCCATGATTGAATGCTTTGTAGCGGCTTATATTCGATATTTAGCAAAGCGATAAAATACTTAGTCAATAAGCTTTTTATTTGAAATTTAAGTGATAAATGATATTGGGTTGTTTTTTTTGTTGCTTAAGTGTATATTTTTCGGGTGATTTTTGTCGATATTTTGTTTTTTAAAGTAACGATACGTATAGGATAGTTTATATACTTAAAGCATTAAGAGTTTAATAGGGTCTGATTTATATTTTAATTAGCATTTTTAAATTTGACCCTAGTTAGGCTTTTAACCGTTTACGTAGTTAAGATTTTAAAAAAGAAACGGTTTCTTATAATTATAAAAGGATATTCTTAATGAAAAAAATATATTCGATTTTACTTGGTGCCTCAATGTTTAGCGGTGCAGCAATGGCGGATACAGTGTCTTGTTATGTTGATACTCAAGCTTATGACCAATATAGCGAAAATCAGTGCTTTGGCGGTGGACCTCTATCTAATCATAGACAAGGCGCGGTTGTGTTTAAGGTTAATGCAAGTAAGCCTATACAAAGTGTGACTTGGAATATTTCAGCGTTTGGTGCAATTCCTCGAGCTAACAGTTGTAACGGTAGTACCTGCATTGTTGATGTTGGGCGTGGAGAGCGTAATGTTGAAGGTTGTGTAGACAAAATTTACTATAAAGACTACACATGGGCTGATGTAAATTGGTGTGCAACAGCTAATGCATATTACTGGGCGGACGGTCAAAGCCCTTTATCTGGCTCAGAAAAATAAGAAAAAGCTTAACGCCGTATTACATTTTATAATACGGCGGTGTTTTATTTATTCAATTGTAGTAAATCCCATTTTGTACCATATAAGTCTTCAAAAACCACTACGGTGCCATAGGGTTCTACTCTAGGCTCTTCCTTAAATATAACGTCTTTAGAAAGCATTAAATTATAATCCCGCCAAAAGTCATTGGTGTGCAAAAATAGAAACACACGACCACCCGTTTGATTGCCAATAGCGCTAATTTGTTCGGGTGTTGTGGCTTTAGCAAGTAGTAAATTAGCTCCTTTAGAACTGGCAGCGTTTGAATTAGCCCCGTTTGAATTTGGAGGTGAAATTAACACCCAGCGTTTACCTCCTCCTAAGTTAGTATCCTCTACTAACTCAAAGTTAAGCTTTTGAGTATAAAACTTAATTGCCTCGTCATAGTCCTTAACAACTAATGCAATGCTGCCGATATGCTGTTGAACGCTAGTTATGTTTAGCTCACTCCGTACTATTAAATAAATGTGCTTTTTATCATATTTCGTAAACGATCACGTAGGGTATATGCCCGCAGTATGTAACTTAGTTATGGGTATAAATTAAACAGTATCAATCTACTTTAAATCGATTTTTAGTACTAAGTGCATAAAGTGTTTATCTGTGTAATTCACCAGCACGTTCAGGTTGATAGGTTACTTCTTTTATTTTCACCTTTATTAAGCCACCACTCGGTTTAGACCACTCAATTTCATCGCCTTGGTTTAGCCTGTAGTGGTACAGTGATTTTGGCCACCCATTAAGAAAGAAATGTTATGCTAATAAGCATACAAATTTGGGTGAAAAAATGACGAAATTAAAACGCGCAACGTATTCAGCGGCAATCAAATTAGAAACAGCTCAGCTTGTAGTCGACCAAGGTTATACGCAAGAAGAGGAATTGTTCAGGGAGTCGGACATCAAGAGAGCGTGGTGAATTCAATAGGTCAATGCAACACCTTATAATTGATTATTAATTAGGTTGTTATGACTGACTTATCAAAACGTGGTTTAAGTGATATTGAAAAGCTGAAAGCATGGTTCTTATGGCGTGAAGGTAAAACGCTTAGCGAAATAGGCTTGACGCTTGATAGGCATGCTGGTTCTATATTCGGTGTACTTAAATTAAAAGGTGGAATATCGCCAGTGCAACGAAAACGTCGATTATCGTTTCTTTCTTTAGAAGAGCGAGAAGATATATCAAGAGGTTTAGCTTCAGGCTTATCTATCAGGGCAATAGCTCGTAATGTAGAAAAGGCAGCGTCAACAGTAAGCCGTGAAATCAAACGCAATGGTGGTATTGCCAAATACCGTGCAGTTACGGCTGATAAAAATGCGCTAGAGCGAGCATTAAGGCCAAAGCAATGTAAATTGCAAAAAGGTAATCCACTTAGCGATTTGGTTGAATCTAAGCTACTAGATGACTGGTCACCAGAGCAAATTTCTGGCTGGTTAAAAATAAAACACCCAGCATCATCTGAAATGCATATCTCACATGAGACTATTTATAAAACGTTATTTATCCCATCACGCTATATTTTCGAAAAAGCAGTCCTTAGCTATCTTCGCTCAAAACGTAAGTTGAGGCATGGTAAACGCTCAACAAATAAGGGAATTTATAAAGGTATTATTGATGCTAAAACAATTCATGAAAGGCCTCATGAAATTGAAACACGAGAAACTCTAGGTCACTGGGAGGGCGATTTAATATCAGGAAGTAGCAACTCACATATAGCAACATTGGTTGATCGAAAAACACGGTATACAGCTTTGGTACAAGTTAATGGTAAGGATACTAAAAATGTAGTAAATGCACTTATTCTGAAATTTAATGGTTTACCAAAGGCACTTAAAAACACACTAACGTGGGATCGGGGAATGGAATTAGCAGACCATAAAAGATTTACTAAAAATACGAATACAGATGTTTACTTTTGTGACCCGAGTAGTCCGTGGCAAAGGGGAACAAATGAAAATACAAATCGCCTATTAAGGCAGTACTTTCCCAAAAAGACAAGCCTACATGGCTTTGACCAACGTTATTTAGATAAAATCGCTAATAAACTAAATAATCGACCAAGAAGAATATTAAACTATTTAACTCCTAATGATATGATTAAAAACCATGTTGCACTGACCACTTGATATCACCACCGCTCTCTTGATGTCCGACTCCCTGAACAATTCTCATTAATTGAGAAATTGAATCAACGAGAGCGTTATCCAATTAGTGTGCTATGTAGTGTATTCAATGTGCATCGCAGCAGCTATAAGTACTGGGCCATACGGGATACAACGCCGACACCTGAGCAAGTAAGGTTAGAGGCTGAAGTAAAAGCAATACATGCGATGAGTGGTGGTTCAGCAGGGGCACGGACAATCGCAGCGATAGCAACGAACAATGATTTTGAATTGAGCCGTTATCGTGCAGCTAAGCTAATGGTTAAATTAAAGCTCGAAAGCTGCCAAGTACCTCAACATTCATATAAACGTGGTGGTAATGAACACCTTGAAATCCCAAACCTGCTTGATAGACAGTTTGATGTTGTTGAGCCTGATACCGTGTGGTGCGGTGATGTGACGTATATTTGGACGGGCAATCGCTGGGCTTATTTAGCCGTCGTTATTGATTTATTTGCACGCAAAGTGGTTGGCTGGGCAATGTCGTTATCACCAGATACTAATTTAACGCTAAAAGCGCTTGAACTCGCGTATGAAAGCAGAGGAAAACCGACAGGACTGATGTTTCACTCTGACCAAGGTAGTCATTATACAAGTTTAAAATATCGCCAACGTTTATGGCGCTATAAAATCACACAAAGTATGAGTAGACGTGGAAATTGTTGGGATAATGCGCCAATGGAGCGATTTTTTAGAAGTTTTAAGACAGAATGGATGCCAAAGGTTGGATATGGAAATTTTATAGACGCTAAATATAGCGTGAGTGATTACATAAATGGATATTACAATAATGCTAGGAGCTGTTGATCTTTGGTGGTTGAATTTACAGCAGCATAAATGCCAAACATACGCTGCCCAAAGGGTTCTACCTAGGGGCAATTAACTCTTTGTTGCTCGGTTTTTACTTAGCCCACTCGATTACAAACCTCGCGCCGCGATTTAATCGCCCCTAGATTGAACAAATTTCAATCCACAAAGATCAACACGCCCTAGCCATAATGAATATCTTAAGAAAACTAGCCACTCGAATTACAGCTTATCGTTAAAAGTAGGCATCAATACGTTAATGTTAGTTGCTAACTTTTTGTTTTAAGGGCGTTATTAACTGCTGTTACTCTCATCTCTATTAACGTCAAAGATAGTTAGGATTAGAATAGATACTCTAAGGTAATTTCCTCCCCCCTCTTGCTTGCCTTGAGCAAAATTTAAGTATTTAGATTCATTACTCTAACGTACTAGATTAAATGTTGTTAATTAGCTAGGGATATGTTTTTATATCAAAAGATAATTGTCTAATCCCTATAATAGATATAAACATTTTCGAACGATTAAAGATAAATAGAAGTTTTTTATAAAAGCTTTTAACTGATTATTTGAATTACAGAATCAATAACAGGGGACGGATATCCAAAATTGGCAAAACAATATATTTCAATTAACTAAGGATAGTTATGCAAGCTTCAAGTATTTTCAACGGTTATATCGGATCACACTTATGTTACCATCTCGGGAAAAGTGGAATCTTTGATCTTTTCAACGATGCCGAAAAAATTGACATAAAAACCCTCACGGATAATAAAAATAACGAACAAAAATCAAGCCTGTTTAAATCCTTAATTGACTATAGCCTTAAGTTTGGACTTTTTGAGCAAGATCAGCATGAAAAGTTATCGTTAACGACATTGGGTAAAGATTTAAAAAAAAACGTAGGCTTTTTTACTTGGGCTGTGGGCGGTTATGGTGATTTCATCAAAAACTTTACTTCGATAAATCCAGACAATGGCGAATCTTTTTACTCAATGGTCGACGGTGGTGATGTGGCACTGGGTTCGCGCCAAGCCAATCGTGCTTTTATGTGGGATACGGTGGTCGCTGAATTTGACCAACAAGATATCAAAAACATTGTTGATTTAGGCAGTGGTAATGCAGGTGCATTGATTAATGTCTGTAAGGTTTTTGACGGTGTTAATGGTATTGGTATCGACATTAGCAGTAAAGCGATTGTTGAAGCCAACGAAAACATTTTAAACAATGATATGCAACAGCGCATCACGGTGCACAATCAAAACGTATTAGACGCTATTGATGACCCTGCACTGGGCGAAAAATTTGACCAAGTCGATACAGTAATGTCTTTTATGATGATGCACGATTTGTTTAACGCCCAAGACCCAGTCAAAGTATTGCGTAAGCTGCGGACTACCTTCCCAAATGCAAACACTTTTTTCATCGCTGACACCTTTTTGTCAGATGAGCAGCAGCTTGACGCCGATACACCGATTTTCAGTTATGGTTTTGAGTATGTGCATCATTTTATGAACATTAAATTGTTCAACAAAGAAGACTATGAGCAGTACTTTGTTGAGGCCGGGTTTGAAATCACTAAGGTGAAATATCTTAATGTGCCAAATACCTATTTATACGTTTTAAAATAGGGGCAATATTATGAGTAATCATCAGTTTTATAGTGATTTACCAATATTCAAAGAGGTTGAGGGCCATACTCGCTCGGTGCCGTTTTTTCTTTGCCAAGAGATGTTTGGTGGTATGCCCTTTGAGCTGGCCGGTGGCGATATTTCTCAATTGGTTGATGTGCCTGTGGCCAGCCCTCATTGTCATGAGGTTGATGAGATTTATTTTTTAATCTCGGCCAAACCCGCTGATGCGATCATTGATGTAACCATTGACGGGGAGGTGAAAACTTATGTTTCACCAAGTGTCATACATGTGCCAGCAGGTAAAGAGCATCAATTTATCACCAAAAAAGCCAGTAGTGGCAGTTTTTGCTTTGGTATTTTGTACGGTAAAGAAGGAAGCCAGTAAATGACTAAATTAACCACCTTTAACGCCAGCGATAATCATGTGCAAAATCGTTTGCATCTAAACGAAACCAACAGTGATAAATTGCAAGTTTTAGATTCGTTATTTTTGGACGAGTTTAAAAAAATCAGTACCTACCCCGATCCAAGCAATGCTGAATTAATCAACACCTTGGCAGAGTTTTATCATGTGCCAAAAGACATGCTAATACTGGGTAACGGTGTCGACGAAATAGTGTTATTGATGTGTCTAACCTTTTTAAAAGGTGGGAAGTCGAGTTTAATTGCTGAGCAAACTTTTCCTGGTTATGAAACTTCAACCATAGTGGTGGGCGGCAAAAACATTAAAGTGCCTTTGGTGAATTTAAAATGTAACCTAGAGCGCTTTAAAGATGGTATCAATGATGATGTGGCGGTAGCATTTTTATGTAATCCTCATAACCCAACAGGTTCGCTGATGAGGATCAATGAGGTAGAGCAGTTTATTGAGGTGATGAACCAAAACAACATTATTCCGATCATTGATGAAGCGTACATTCAATTTGCTGATGAACAAAAACACTCGGTTTTGCAAAAAATAGCCAACGGTGCCAATGCGATAGTGCTTAGAACGTTTTCTAAAGCTTATGGTTTGGCCGGATTGCGGGTGGGTTTTGCCATGGGACCTAAAGCATTAATCGACCTAGTCGCACAGTCGGCGTTGGCTTTGCCTTTTAGGGTGAACCGATTTGCCCAACGTTTGGCTGGTGAAGTATTATCATTGGGCACGCTAGAGAAAACAGTGCAAGAAGTGAATGGTTTGATGGCACAGTTGACGGCTCAACTGAGCCAAAACAACATCGAATTTGTGCCTTCATCTACCAATTTCATGTGCTTTAAACCGCACCATGGCACCGAGCAATTGATGGCTAGGGCGAATCATTTGGGCACTCAGGTTCGCGACTGCACGGCTTTTGGTTTATCTGGCTGGATCCGAGCATCGATTTGCAGCCAGCAAGATTTACACAATTTGTTAAATTTGCTCAGCATTGTGCCCGTTGAGGCTAAAGACGAAGAACTACTTCAAACCTGTGAGTAATGCCACCTTTAATTTACGCTTTAAGCAAATTTTAGTTACCGCTATACCGCATATGTTGTTGATGATGTCGCAAAGTTTGATCAGCATCGTCGACATGCTCATTGTGGGCAATATTGGCGTGACTGCGATTGCGGCTGTTGGTTTGTGTGGCTTTATATTTGCAGTGCTCACCAGCGGTGTTACCGGCATTATGATCAGCGTGCAGTCTGTTGTTGGCAAAAAAATCGGCGAAGGAAAACCGCAAAGTACAGTGAATGCATTGCATGGCGCTTTGCTTGTTGCCATTGTAGTTGGTTCAGTCATTACGTGCAGCTTATTTTTTATCCCTTGGTTTATCTATTTGTTGATCGATGATCCGCTGTTGGCCAGTAACAGTATCGAATATCTTCAAGCCCTGGTGTTGGCTGCACCTGCTATAGGCGTGGTTAGGGCCTTTCGGGGTTATTTTGCTGGCATCGGAAAAAATCGATTCAGCTTGATGGTCATTTTGTCTATTTATACGGCAAATATTTTGATCAGCTACAGTTTGGTGTCGCTTGGTTTTGGCATCAAAGGAGCTGGATTGGGCACTGCCATATCGTTTTATATTGGCGTTTTGTTATTTTTGGCTTGTGGTTTTTTAGTCGATAAACAGTATCGTTTTTTTAAGCGGGTATCGATCACAGTTCATTTCAAAGAGATCGCTAAGTTGTCATTTTATGCCGGTTTTCAACAACTTTTTTTCTCCGCAGGATTTGCTGTCATGTTTATCATTGCCAGTCAAATCGGTGCTCAATCACTGGCTATTGTTACGGTGCTGAACAATTTGATGCTGTTTAGTGTGATGCCGTTGATTGGATTAGGTCTGGCGTCTGCAACATTTGTCAGTTATTCGTTAGGTGCAAAGCAAAACGGTGAGGCAAAAAAATGGGGCAATACAGCTCTGGCAGTCGGTTTAACCTTATGTGCACTGCAATTATTGATATTATTGATACCACAGCAAGTGCTGACATTATTTTTAAAAGATTCGGCTTTGGTTGAGAAAGTGCTTGGATTATTTCAACTCACTGTTATTTTTATCTTTTTTGAAGCTTTTGCACAAATTTTGAAATTTGCGATGTTTGGAGCAGGTTATAATCGTCGAATTGCTAGGGTAACTATCGCTTTACAATGGCTATTGTTTATCCCTGGGGTTTATTACCTTTGTATCGTGAAAAATCAGCACATTGACGTACTTTGGTTTTGCTTTTTAGCTTATAGAGCCATCGAGGCACTATTGATAGCCCTGATGTGGCAAGGTGAAAAATGGTTTTTTGATAGCACAAAACAGGCTGACATCGCCAAATAGCCTCTGAATTAATTATTAAAGGATTATCTAATGAACATACTCATTATTAACTTCGAATCGTTGTCAGCAAACCCTGTTTCACAATGGTTGGCACAGCACAATTGTTACATGATCACCACTGAATATTCGCTCAAAAATATTACCCCGGATGCTGCAAGCAGCTATAAGCATATTGTTGGTATTGATAGTGCTGATAATGATGATTTGATTTATTATTTTGCCGAAAAGCTCAATAGTAATGTTAAATTTGATTATGTAATCGGCATTCGCGAGTTTGACCTTTTACCTGCGGCTTATTTACGCAAGCAATGGGGTTTACCTGGTGCGTCTTTAGCGTCTACTATGGCTTATCGCGATAAAGGGCTAATGAAAACCCTGTTACGTGATAATAATATTGATGTTCCAGCGTTTTCTGTGATCGACAATACTTTGGATTTGACCAATTTCATTAATACCAACCAATACCCAGTATTGATTAAGCCTAGGGCATCAAAAAGCTCAAGAGGAATTTCGGTGTTAAGGGATGAACAGGATTTATATCAAAGGCTTAAAGTAGGTTTGAAACGATCGTCAGAAGACTTAATTAATTTAATGGTCGAAGAATTTATTGATGGTCCAATGTACCATATTGATGGTTTGGTGATCGACGGTGAGATCCGCTTTATTTGGCCTTCACTGTATGTGACCAATTGTAGCGGATTCCCTGACGGCGAGCATATTGCCAGTTGCATGTTGGCATCAAACGACCCATTGCTTGAGTCACTCAATCGTTATGTCAGCGATTGTATTGATGTATTGCCCTCGCCTGAAAACTTTGCTTTTCATGCCGAGGTGTTTCACTGTAGTGATGGTTCATTAAAGTTATGTGAAATCGCTGCCCGTGCTGGAGGTGGTCCGGTGATGACAGCCATTGAAAATGTGTTTGGTATCAACATAAAAGAAATTGCTTTTAAAGCGTCTATTGGTCAAAAAGAACCCCAGATACTTGATCATGTGATTGTTGAACCAGAGCAATTTTGCGGTTGGATCATCATTCCAAATAAAGTCAGTAATACTTATGTTGATCACTTGCCGAGAAAATGTCCTTTTGAACAGGTGAAAAACTTTAATGTATTCGCCAGCAACGGCGATTATTTTGATGACGAGCGGTGTGTATTAGCCGAAATTGCTATTACTGGGGCTAGCACGGAAGAAGTCAAAAACACCATTGAAAAAACTATGGATTGGTTTAATTCGACGGTACAGTGGAAGTCGAGTATGTGATTTTTTTAAGCATGCTACACCAAAGAAGTTAGTATTAAATCAAGGGTAAAAATTCATTCTAAATAAAGTTTAACCGTATAAAAAACCATATCAAAGTGAATGAAAACCATGATGGTTTTTGATTATAAATGGAATCTTCTTTATGCTGCTTTTATCCTTAAATCTAGATGTTTTAAATGTCTCCTTTCATACACACCGAACCCGAGGAGCCAAACCTCCGGTAATCCACCCATTAAAAAGCGTACACCTACATAAAGCCAAACACTGCTCGCTATAATATTCCACGTATTAATGCAGGGATAATTATTAAGCTTCGTATGATACACAAGGTTGCAATAGCAATTAAAGCGGTTCTAGTAAGTACTATGTTACGCACTAAGCCAATTGCTGATAAGGCAAATACAGTACAGGCAAACATTAGTCCAGCTATTGCAATACTACCTAAAGGCGCAAGGAATGTACCTTGCTGTGATGATTCTATTATTTGTATTGGGGCGCGAGCAAATATAAACCAACGAGTGCCACCCCATATACAAAGTAAATGCCATACAGCGGCTGCAGATGCAATAACTCCTGCGCTTAATAAAGATTTTGCTTTTATATTTAACAGCACTTTATCTCACTAATTATTAAGCTGTAATAAATCCCATTTTGTACCATATAGGTCTTCAAAAACCACTACGGTGCCATAGGGTTCTACTCTAGGCTCTTCGTTAAATGTAACGCCTTTAGAAAGCATTAAATTATAATCTCTCCAAAAGTCATTGGTATGCAAAAATAAAAACACGCGACCACCCGTTTGATTACCAATAGCGCTAATCTGTTCAGGTGTTGTGGCTTTAGCAAGCAGTAAATTAGTCCTGCTCGAATTAGTCCCATTTGAACAAGCCCCGTTCGAGTTAGGAGGTGAAATTAACACCCAGCGTTTACCCTCTCCTAAATCAGTATCCTCGACTAACTCAAAGTTGAGCTTTTGGGTATAAAACTCAATTGCCTCGTCGTAGTCCTTAACAACTAATGCAATACTGCTTATATGCTGTTGAACGTTAGCCATATTTGGTTTACTCCGTACTATTAAATAAATGTGCTTTTTATCATATTTAACCTGAACTCTGGTTAAGAGATTTACCAACGTATTGAATTATAGTGATATTTAAATTTATTTTCTCTAGCCAGAAATTTTCAGTGAAAACAAGACGAACTTACGCGTCAATAGCTGGCCTATTGCAAGTAAATTCAACGCAGTGAGCGCTGAAAATAGCTGCTTGAGATAGATTTATTATCCAGAGTTCAGGTTGTTTAGTAAGCGATTACGCAGGGTATATGCCCGCAGTATGTAACTTAGTTATAGGTATAAATTAAACAGTATCAATCTGCTTTATAATAAAAAGCAAAACCCAGCCGAGGCTGGGTTTACTTTAAGTCGAGTTTTAGCGCTAAGTGCATAAAGTGTTTATCTGTGTAATTCACCAGCACGTTCTGGTTGATAGGTTACTTCTTTTATTTTTACCTTTATTAAGCCGCCACTCGGTTTAGGCCACTCAATTTCATCGCCTTGGTTTAGCCCAAGTAATGCGCTACCCACAGGTGATAATATCGATATTTTATCGCCGCTAGAGTCACTGTTCTTTGGATACACCAAGGTTAACGTAAATTCTTCTTTAGAAGACTCAACAATAAAGTTTACAGTTGAGTTCATCGTTACGACTGACGATGGCATATTTTTAGGTTCGACTATTGTTGCTCGTGCCAGTTCAGCTTCCAATTCTTCTTTATTAGCAAAGCTACCTGTAGGTAGTGATTCCATTAAGTCATACAATCTATCTGCATCGAGTGATGAGATGATTAGTTCAGGTTTTTTATTCATCTTAATATCCTTAATAATTTTTAATAAATAAAATTAACTCTGAGTATGGCTTGGCATGCATTTAAGAAGCAAAGGGATACGCGAAGTCATTTTATTAATTAGCCACACCTGTGGCTTTTACTTTATTTGTGCCCAATAGCTAAAAACCCAGCCGAAGCTGGGTTTTTATTTGAGCTAGGTGTTTAGGGGATGATTACATCATTCCGCCCATACCACCCATTCCGCCCATGCCACCCATATCAGCGCCACTAGCTTCATCTTTTGGGATTTCAGCTACCATTGCTTCAGTAGTGATCATTAGACCCGCAATAGACCCTGCAAATTGTAATGCAGAGCGTGTTACTTTAGTTGGATCTAGGATACCCATTTCAATCATGTCGTTGTATTCGCCAGTTGCTGCGTTGTAACCAAAGTTACCGTCGCCGCCTTTAACTGCGTTAATTACAACAGATGCTTCTTCGCCAGCGTTAGTTACGATTTGACGAAGTGGCGCTTCCATCGCACGAAGTGCAACTTTAATACCGTGGTTTTGATCTTCGTTGTCGCCAACTAAATCTACCAGCTTGCTAGCTGCACGTACAAGTGCAACGCCGCCGCCAGGTACTACGCCTTCTTCAACCGCTGCACGAGTTGCATTTAATGCATCTTCAACACGGTCTTTTTTCTCTTTCATTTCCATTTCAGTAGCAGCACCTACTTTGATTACTGCAACACCGCCAGCTAATTTAGCCATGCGCTCTTGTAGTTTCTCTTTATCGTAGTCTGATGTTGCTTCTTCGATTTGTGCTTTAATTTGTGAAACACGACCGCTAATACCCGCTTCTTCACCAGCGCCATCAATGATTGTTGTATCATCTTTAGTAATAATTACGCGCTTAGCTGTACCTAGGTCTTCAACTGTTGCTTTTTCAAGCTCTAAGCCGATTTCTTCAGAAATTACAGTACCGCCAGTTAATACAGCGATATCTTGTAGCATTGCTTTACGACGGTCGCCAAAACCAGGTGCTTTAACAGCTGATACTTTAACAATACCGCGCATGTTATTAACTACTAATGTAGCTAGTGCTTCGCCTTCAAGGTCTTCTGCGATAATTAGTAGTGGTTTGCTTGCTTTAGCAACTGCTTCTAATGTTGGTAATAATTCGCGGATGTTAGATATTTTTTTATCTACAAGTAGAATAAATGGGTTATCTAGTTCAACAGTGCCTTTTTCTGGGCTGTTGATAAAGTAAGGAGATAAGTAACCACGGTCAAACTGCATGCCTTCAACAACATCTAGTTCGTTTTCAAGTGATTGACCTTCTTCTACAGTAATAACACCACTGTTACGGCCTACTTTTTCCATTGCTTGTGCAATGATATCGCCAATCTCTTTATCAGAGTTAGCTGAAATAGTACCTACTTGTGCAATGGCTTTAGTATCAGAACAAGGAACAGATAACGCTTTAAGCTCTGCAACAGCAGCAATAACTGCTTTGTCGATGCCGCGCTTAAGGTCCATTGGGTTCATGCCCGCTGCAACCGCTTTAAGGCCTTCGTTAACAATAGACTGTGCAAGTACTGTAGCGGTAGTTGTACCATCGCCTGCTGCATCATTTGCTTTAGATGCAACTTCTTTAACCATTTGTGCGCCCATGTTTTCAAACTTGTCTTCAAGTTCGATTTCTTTTGCTACAGATACACCATCTTTAGTGATAACTGGAGAGCCAAACGATTTGTCTAGTACAACGTTACGGCCTTTAGGACCTAATGTAACTTTTACTGCGTTTGCTAGGATGTTTACGCCAGTTAGCATTTTAGCGCGTGCGTCACCTGCAAAAAGTACTTCTTTTGCTGCCATGTTTTAAATTCCTCTAAATTCTTAAATGTTTATAAACGAAAAGTAGGTTTAGCCTACAATGCCTAAAATATTATCTTCACGCATGATCAGGTACTCTTGACCTTCGATCTTTTCAACTTTTTCAACATATGAGCCAAATAACACAGTGTCACCGGCTTTAACTTCTAACGCTCTCACGTCACCGTTTTCTAAAACGCGACCATTACCTACGGCTATAACTTCTCCGCGAGTTGACTTCTCAGCTGCAGAGCCAGTTAATACAATACCGCCAGCAGATTTTGTTTCTTCTTCTAGACGTTTAACGATTACGCGATCTTGTAAAGGACGAATGTTCATGTTTTTAGTTCTCCTAACAGTTTCTGAACAGTACAGAAAAAAGCTTTTCTAATTTGCATTCATTAATGGGGGTAGAGTGAAAAATTCCAAGAGAAAAAACGATAAATTTTTAATCTTTTCGCTCATATTCACCATCAATAGTTGTTGGCTGG
The DNA here is from genome assembly GCF_014905615.1 of Pseudoalteromonas aliena SW19. NCBI lineage: Bacteria > Pseudomonadati > Pseudomonadota > Gammaproteobacteria > Alteromonadales > Pseudoalteromonadaceae > Pseudoalteromonas > Pseudoalteromonas aliena. Next base: position 379,186 of record NZ_AQGU01000022.1, on the reverse strand, counting down.
TCCATTTGCTGCTGTTCACGTGTTGAATGCGGTTGTTGAGCAAATGGCGACGGCCCTTGTTTCATACTTGCGCTCATTCTAACAGTTGCTTGGCTAGCAAGGCCTGCAGCCAATTTGTTACGAATAGCAGGGGTTAGTAATAGTAGTCCAAATACGTCAGTCATAATGCCTGGGGTAAGTAATAATACGCCCGCAATTACAACGCATATTCCGGTAAATAATTCTTTAGCTGGCATTTGCCCTTGCGCCATTTGCGTTTGCACATTCTGCAATGCGCCCATGCCTTGTGTCTTCACCATTTTGGCACCTAAAATAGCGGTAATAACAACCAGTGCAATTGTTGCAAATCCGCCAATTACGTCGCTTACTTGAATCAGTAAGGCGATTTCGATAATAGGGATGATGATAAACAACACAAATAAAAATCTAAACATAACGCTCTCTAAATAATGACACTCAAAAGAGTTGATGAAATATAAATGAGGGTGACGAGGTCTCTTTTCAAGGTTAGGGCATCGCTATAGTTATTTTACTGTTATTTTAGCGTCTACACATTGTACCCTCTATCAGATACTATGAAGCTAGACACTGTCAAATAAGTAAGGTTCATAATGACTACGCAATTTAAACTGATTTTTACGACCTGCAAAGACGAAGCCGAGGCACGTATGCTCGCAAGGGCGTTAGTAGAGAAAAAACTCGCTGCTTGCGTAAATATCTTACCTAATGTGGGAGCTATTTATATGTGGGAAGGTGAAATAGCAGAAGCAATAGAAGCTAAATTACTTATAAAAACGAAATCAGACAAGATGAACGATGTGTTTTTAACCATAAAAGCAATGCACAGTTACGAAGTGCCAGAGATACAAGTTATTGATGTTGCAACCGGAAACTTAGCCTATTTTAATTGGATGGATGAGGTATTAAATTAATGCGTTTTTTCTTTTTATTGTTGGTAACTTTATTAGTTGTGCCTGTAAAGGCTGCGACTAATAATGTGCTTGGTAATTTATTAGGACCTCCTCAACATACTTTTTTGCCTGTAGAGAAAGCGTTTGTATTTGATTTCGACCAGCAAGGCAATACCTTGTTTGTGGGCTGGGATATAGCACCAGATTATTACCTGTATAAAAAGAAAATAGAAATCATTGCCAAAGGCGCAAACATTCAAGTGGGTGACTCTGGTAGTGGCGAAATTATTGAAGATGAATTTTTTGGTAAAACAGCAGTCTTTTTTAACGCTGTAAGTGTAATAAGTAAATTAAGTAATGTTACCGACGGTGCCGTAGTTAAAGTGCGTTACCAAGGCTGTGCTAAAGCCGGGCTTTGTTATCCGCCAGAAGTTATTAGCATTCCACTTAGTGTAATTAGTGGCGCACAGGTCAAAAATGTAGATCGAAATAGCGCTTCTGGTGAAGCCGCAACAGCGCAAAGTACGTTTGCAGCACTCAATGAGCCTGCCACTGAACCTACAACAAATTCTGGTGATACCGAAAAAGAACTTACTTTTACTGAGCAATTAGCAAGTCAGAGCTTAATAACTAATTTACTCATATTTTTTGTCGTTGGTGTTGGCCTTGCTTTTACGCCGTGCGTATTTCCAATGTTCCCTATTTTGTCGAGCTTAATTGCGGGTCAGCAAAACCTTTCAACTAAAAAAGCATTTGCGTTATCGTTTGTATATATACAAGGCATGGCAGTTACCTATGCAGCGCTTGGTTTAGTTGTTGCTGTTCTTGGTGGGCAAGTGCAGGGATATTTACAGCATCCATTTGTGTTAATCAGCTTTAGTTTATTGTTTGTATTATTGGCTATGTCGATGTTTGGCTGGTACGAAATAAAACTGCCAAGCAGTATGATGAATAAACTCACTCAGGTAAGTAATAATCAAAAAGGCGGCAACTATGTTGGCGTATTTTTAATGGGTATACTTTCGGGATTGATTGCATCACCTTGCACTACGGCGCCACTGTCGGCTGCACTGTTATTTGTAGCGCAAAGTGGCGATTACCTAGTAGGTGGTTTAACGCTGTACGTGCTCAGTTTGGGTATGGGATTACCATTGTTATTACTCGGTACATCTGGCGGTAAATTGCTGCCTAAAGCGGGTGGTTGGATGGAGCAAGTTAAAACCTTATTTGGTTTTGTAATGTTAATAGTGCCGCTTATATTACTTGAGCGACTAATCAGCGCTGACATTATATTATTAATGGCAGGTGTGCTTGCATTAGCAACAGCACTGTACTTACATCATTGGCAAAGTAGCCAAACACAAAGCAAGTTCAAAACTGCATTATGGTTTGCTGCAACTCTATTAGTTATTACAGGCTTTACGTTAACTAAAAACTACTTTTGGCCAGTACAAGTACAAACAGTACAGGTAAGCTCACAAAATAATGAGTTTAAACAGGTTGCTGATTTAGCAGAATTAAAAGAAGCAGTTGCACAAGCAAACGACGAAGGTCGAATGGTTATGGTCGATTTATATGCCGATTGGTGTGTGGCGTGTAAAGAGTTTGAGCATTACACCTTTCCAGATGCCAAAGTGCAAAGTGAGTTTAGCCATTATCAGCTTATTCAAATTGACTTAACTGAAAGTGATAATAAAACAATTGAGCTAATGGAAGAGTACACGGTGTTCGGTTTACCGAGTATTTTGTTTTTTAACACCCAAGGTAAAGAGCTAAGTACACAACGTGTAACGGGCTTTTTAAATGCTGAGGATTTTGCTAAACACCTCGCTACAGTGCGCGCTAGCGCACAATAATAGTGCAATAACGCCACTTGATTTAATCAAGTGGCGGATTCTGATTTCCTTCCTGATTTATTCCTATAGCACTGATTAGACCAGTATTTTGCTGCTATTTACGTCGAAATCACTATAATAGTTGGTTAACGTGAGAAATTGTTGCTACATTACTTTTTTTACTTACTTAAAAGTGAAAAATTAGTTAGTAACCGCTTAACTCATTACTTATAGGATATATCGCGTATTATGACTGCAAAATTTAACCTTTTAGTTATAAATGGTCCAAATTTAAACATGCTGGGCAAACGTGAACCGGATAAATACGGTTTTCAGACGCTCAGTGAGATTATGAACGAACTAACCAGTGCAGCTGATAGTCTAGATGTTAAGTTAACGCATTTTCAAAGTAATAGTGAGCAAGCACTCATTGAACGAATACACGATGCTTGGCAAGCGGTTGATTGCATAATAATTAACCCAGCTGCATTTACGCATACTAGCGTCGCATTACGTGATGCACTGTTAAGTGTTGATATTCCGTTTTTTGAGGTGCATTTAAGTAATGTGCACGCACGTGAAGCGTTTCGCCATCATTCGTATTTTTCTGATGTGGCACAGGGCGTGGTATGTGGATTAGGCGCAATGGGTTATCACGCAGCATTAAATGCAGCAGTTAACCGGTTGCAAAATACAATTTAATTTAAATTAACACACAAACTAACTAATAGGCGGGTCGTGTAATGGATATTCGCAAGATAAAGAAGTTGATCGAATTAGTAGAAGAATCAGGTATCGCTGAGCTGGAAATTACTGAAGGTGAAGAATCAGTACGTATTAATCGTAACAATATGAGCGCAGGCCCAGGTTACCCGCAATTTGCTCCACAGCAATATGCACCAGCGCCAGTAGCCCCAGTTGCAGCGGCTCCTATTGCAGTTGAAGCAGCACCAGCAGAACCTACGGGTCATCAGGTTAAATCACCAATGGTTGGCTCTTTTTATGCAGCGGCCTCTCCAGAAGCGCCAGCGTATGTAGAAGTAGGTCAGCAAGTTAAAGTTGGCGATACACTTTGTATCATCGAAGCTATGAAAATGATGAATCAAATTGAATCAGACAAAGCAGGTACAGTAAGAGCTATTTTAGCTGAAAATGGCGAGCCAATTGAATTTGATCAACCTCTATTCATAATTGAATAATAGCGTAACGTAAAAGGCCAACTCTAATGTTAGATAAAGTAGTCATTGCAAACCGAGGTGAAATTGCACTTCGTATATTGCGCGCCTGCAAAGAGCTTGGGATCAAAACGGTTGCTGTGCATTCAACGGCGGATCGCGATCTTAAGCATGTATTGCTTGCAGATGAAACCATCTGTATTGGTAGACCAGCAGCCACTGAAAGTTATTTAGATATTCCGCGCATTATTGCAGCGGCAGAAATAACTGATGCGGTCGCTATTCATCCAGGTTACGGTTTTCTTGCAGAAAACGCCGATTTTGCCGACCAAGTTGAGCAAAGTGGCTTTGTATTTATCGGTCCTACAGGCGACACTATTCGCCTTATGGGTGATAAAGTATCTGCTATCGCAGCAATGCGTAAAGCAGGCGTTCCATGTGTGCCAGGATCTGACGGTCCGGTATCAGATGATAAAGAACGCAACATGCAAATTGCTAAACGCATTGGTTACCCAGTAATCATCAAAGCCGCTGGTGGCGGTGGTGGTCGTGGTATGCGCGTTGTTCGCAGCGAAGCTGAACTTATTGATTCAATAGCCTTAACACAGCAAGAAGCTAAGCAGTTCTTTGGCAATGGTATGGTTTACATGGAGAAATTCCTTGAAAACCCACGTCATATTGAAGTTCAAGTATTAGCGGATGGCCAAGGTAATGCAGTACATTTAGGTGAACGTGATTGCTCAATGCAACGTCGTCACCAAAAAGTAGTTGAAGAAGCGCCAGCGCCAGGTATTACAGCTGAAACACGTAAATTTATTGGTGAACGCTGTACACGTGCATGTATAGAAATTGGATACCGTGGTGCAGGTACGTTTGAGTTTTTATACGAAAACGGCGAGTTTTACTTCATTGAAATGAATACACGTATTCAGGTTGAACACCCTGTAACTGAAATGGTTACTGGTATCGACTTAATCAAAGAACAATTAAAGATTGCTGCGGGTCAGCCTTTATCGTTCACTCAAGACGACGTTGTTATTCGCGGTCATGCTATTGAGTGTCGTATTAATGCTGAAGATCCAGAAACGTTTATTCCGTCACCGGGTAAAATTACACGTTTTCATCCAGCTGGTGGGTTAGGTATTCGTTGGGACAGCCATATTTACGCTGACTACACGGTTCCACCACATTACGATTCTATGATTGGTAAGTTAATTACTTACGGTGAAAACCGTGACGTAGCCATTGCCCGTGCGCGCAATGCACTTAATGAACTTGTTATTGACGGAATTAAAACTAATACTCCTCTGCATAAGAGAATTCTTGCAGATGAGAACTTCCAAAATGGTGGTACGAACATCCACTATCTTGAGAAAAAACTAGGATTATAATTCTAGCGTTTTAAAGAACCGGCTTAGGCCGGTTTTTTTATGCCTGAAACTGCAATTTATCGCCTTAAATAAATATTCTGGTATGATTAGCAAACATACGCTTTTAAGTGAATTTTTGAGGTAGTAATGACGCGTAGTTTTGAATCACACCTAAATGATGAAGTAGCCACAGTCGCCATGGGAAACCAAGTTGCGGCTATTATAGAACAAGGTGCGGTGATTTATTTACACGGCGACTTAGGGGCTGGTAAAACAACCTTTACCCGTGGCGTTGTGCAAGGCTTTGGCCATGCAGGTAAGGTTAAAAGTCCGACATATACATTAGTAGAACCTTATGAGCTTGAACGAGCAAATGTTTATCATTTTGATTTATACCGTTTAGGCGATCCAGAAGAGCTCGAATACATGGGAATACGAGACTATTTTTCGGCAGATGCAATTTGTGTTGTTGAATGGCCTGAGAAGGGTGGCGAATTTATTCCTGTGCCTGATTTAGATATTACCCTAAGCTATGTGGGTAACGAACGTAAAATTGTTATTAATAGTGCGAGTGATCGCGGTATAGCAATTGTCGAAAAACTAAATAAAAAACAATAAAATAGTGAAGGCAGTAATTATCAAATGAGTCGAGCTGTAGTTAAACTCTTTATTTACCTTATGGTTATTACCATAAGCCTGCCGCTGTGGGCGAAAAATACTATTAATAGCGTACGTGTATGGCCATCTCCAGACAGTACGCGTGTGGTGTTTGATTTAAATGACAAGCCCGACTTTAGTTATTTTATGCTAAAAAATCCTAGTCGTTTGGTGGTGGATTTAGAAAACACCAACGAGTTAAAAATACTGCCAGGTGTCCCCCCAAAACACCAAATAGTAAGTAAGTTACGCTACTCAAAACCAAAAAATAAACAAAGTGTCCGGTTAGTTTTTGAGTTAAATGCCGCAGTGAAACCTGTGGTATTTGCGCTTGCGCCTACTGGGCCTTATAAAAATAGATTAGTTGTTGATTTATATAGTAAAAATAAAAGTACAGCTGTTACATCATCGACACAAATTGCGGCTAAAAATCGCCAGTTAAGCCAAGAGCGCGATATTGTTATTGCGATTGACGCAGGTCATGGTGGCGAAGATCCTGGCTCCATCGGTCCATCAGGCACGTACGAAAAAACGGTCACACTACAAATCGCTAAACGCTTAGAACGTATGATTGATTCTGAGCAAGGAATGATTTCGCGCATGGTCCGAAGCGGCGACTATTTTGTAAAGCTCAACACTCGTACAAATCGTGCTCGTGAGAAAAAAGCCGACTTTTTTGTTTCTATTCATGCAGATGCATTTTCAAGCCCAGGTCCAAATGGTGCCTCCGTGTGGGTATTGTCGCTCAGGCGAGCAAACTCAGAAGTTGGTAAGTGGATTGAGGATCAAGAAAAACATTCAGAGCTATTAGGTGGTGCGGCCGATGTAATGAAAGATGCGGCTAACGAAAAGTACTTAGCGCAAGCATTGCTTGATATGTCGATGGATCACTCAATGAAAACAGGTTTGAGCGTGGCTGAAGTGATGGTAAAAGAGTTACGCAAAGTGGCGAAACTGCACAAAAAAGATCCACAACATGCGAGCTTTTCAGTATTAAAATCGCCAGATATTCCTTCTATTTTGGTGGAAACAGGGTTTATATCTAATCCACGAGAAGAAAAACTGCTTAAAAGTGCGAATCATCAAGAGCGTTTAGCTAAAGCGATATTTACTGCGATTAAAACTTACTATTTAAAAAATCCACCTGATGATTCTTTATTTGCCAAATTAAAGTCGCAGTATCCGACTAAGCATAAAGTGCGCCCAGGGGAGTCTTTAAGTATGTTGGCAAGTCGCTATGGCATTACAGTCAGTAAATTAAAGCAAGTTAACAAACTAAGCTCTAATACTTTATTTATTGGTCAAGAGCTCGATATACCGCAAAGTTAGACCTTATTGTCAGCGCAATGTTTGCTAGGAAATCTTATGAATATTGAAATATTACCCGCGCGTTTGGCTAACCAAATTGCCGCAGGTGAAGTGGTTGAACGCCCAGCGTCGGTAGTAAAAGAGCTTGTCGAAAATAGTTTAGATGCTGGCGCTACACGTATTCAGATAGATATAGAGCGCGGCGGTCATAAGCTTATTCGTATTCGCGATAATGGTTCTGGCATTAGTAAAGATGAACTAACACTTGCGCTGTCTCGTCATGCAACCAGTAAATTAAAATCACTCAATGATCTTGAAAATATTTGCTCTCTTGGCTTTAGAGGAGAAGCGCTTGCCTCAATTAGCTCGGTATCGCGCTTAACGCTTAGTTCAAAACCTAAAGTGCAAGAAGCGGCTTGGCAAGCCTTTGCAGAAGGTCGCGATATGGCAGTGCAGGTAAAGCCAGTTGCGCATCCCGATGGGACAACTATTGAGGTAAAAGATTTATTTTTTAATACCCCAGCACGCCGCAAATTTTTACGCACTGAAAAAACAGAATTTAGTCATATTGATGAACTTATAAAGCGTATTGCTCTTAGCCGTTTTGATGTATCGATTACACTGACTCATAACGAAAAAGTAGTTAGGCAATACCGCGCTAAAACAGATCCAGCACAAGCAATCGCACGGGTGGCACAAGTTGCCGGCAAGGCATTTGTAGAGCAAGGGTTACATATTCAATCAGGTGAGGGCGGTTTACAACTGCATGGCTGGGTGCTGCCAGTAGGCTCAGCAAATACCACTCAGTACACTTATGTAAATAATCGTATGATGCGCGACAAGCTTATTTTACATGCGATCCGCCAAGCATTCGAAGAGGTAAGTGGTACTCAAGAATTACCTGGATTTGTTATTTATATTGATATTGACCCGCGACAGGTTGATGTAAATGTTCATCCAGCTAAGCATGAAGTGCGTTTTCATCAAGGGCGCTTAATTCATGACTTTATACTACAAGCCATTAAGCAGGTCGTAGTGCCACTGCAAGGTGAGTTTACCAATGAACCAGCAAGCGCTGAGAATGAGGCTGCACCTGCGTTTATAGAGGCGGCGCATAGCTGCTCGAATAATGTGGAGGCAGAAGGGGTATTTGATTACCCTAAATCGCAATTACAACCTGCTCACTCTAGGGGGGTTGATAAGTCGTCATCAGGAGCTAGCCGTGGCGGCCATAGTGGCGCATATTGTGCGACACCAAGCACAAGCCATCATGATGTAAATGCGTTTTATCAAGGTGTTAGTGAGCAACATGCGGCGCATTTTGACAACGTAGCAAACATACCCGTAACACCGCAGCAGTTAGAGTCTGCGCATAATGTTTTAAAGGTTGTTTCAATTATCAGTGTTCATGACGGTGTATGTGTATTCAGTGCTGGGCAGCAATTGTATTGCTCACATTTTAAATATGCATTAGTGGATGATTGGCATAATCAAATTAAAGAGCTTGGTAACTTGGAAGGAAAAGCCTTGTTGTTACCTGTGCGAGTCAATTTACCAAAAGAGGATTGCTTGGTGATAGAAGCGCAGCAATCATGGTTTACTTTACTTGGTTTTGAGCTCGTAATAGAAAAACAATTTGTAATGGTTAAAAAATTGCCTGCGTGCTTATATTTACTCGATGTAAGTACAGCGGTAGATGAGCTGCTTAATGCATGCAAAGCAGAGCTTGAAAATATAGATAACTGGTTGGAGTGGCAACTGAAATGCGTGCCAACTCGTTTTTATGCAAGCAATGTATTTTTAACGCAGCAGCTGCGCTTACAAAATAATCCGCAAACTATTGAACGTTTACGTCAAAAAGCAGTTAAAATAGAGCTAAATCACTATTTAACGCAATTAGATTAAGGTATTCGTGTTGAGTCATTTACCAGTCATATTTTTAATGGGTCCAACCGCTGCTGGAAAAACGGCGTTGGCAATCTCGCTGTGTGAGCATTTAAATACAGAAATAATCAGTGTTGATTCAGCGTTAGTGTATAAGAGTATGGATATCGGCACCGCTAAACCAGATGCTGAAGAGCTTGCTCGCGCACCACATCATTTAATTGACTTACTTGATCCGAGCGAAACGTATTCTGTGGCTGATTTTAGGCGTGATGCAATAAAAAAAATTGATGAATTTCACCAACAGGGTAAAGTACCTGTATTGGTTGGAGGTACGATGATGTACTTTAAGGCACTGGTCGACGGTTTATCGCCACTTCCAGAGGCTGATCCACTAATAAGAGCAGAGCTTGAAGCACAGGCTAAGCAATATGGTTGGCCGCATTTGTATCAAGAGCTGGTAAAAATTGATCCACAAGCCGCTCAGAAAATGAGTGAAAATGATTCACAAAGAATTAATCGCGCTTTAGAGGTTTACCGTATAACAGGTAAAACAATGACTGAATTGCAAAAGCAAAAACAGCCTGCTTTACCTTATACTTTTCATCAGTTTGCTATTGCACCGCAAGAGCGCAGTGAGTTACATGCTCGAATTGAAGAAAGGTTTAAAATAATGATAGAACAGGGGTTTGAAAATGAAGTTTCGACCCTATATCTACGTAAGGATTTGCACCCCAATATGCCTTCTATTCGTTGTGTAGGTTATAGACAAATGTGGGATTACCTTGCGGGTGAAATTGACCATGATGAAATGCTTTTTCGCGGTATCGCAGCTACACGTCAATTGGCTAAGCGTCAATTAACTTGGTTGAGAAGCTGGCCTGATGTAACTTGGTTAACAACAGGCGATGAAGAAAACTTGCATCGTGTAGTAAGTTCGCTAAGCTAGTAGTAGTTGAATTATTTAGCTTTGTTAAATAAGTTCAGCCACTTAATTATAATAACACCTAGAACGAAGGAATAATAACATGGCAAAAGGCCAATCGTTACAAGACCCATTTTTGAATGCACTACGTCGTGAGCGCATTCCAGTATCAATCTTTTTGGTTAATGGCATAAAATTACAAGGTAAAATTCAGTCATTTGATCAATTTGTTATTTTACTTGAAAACACTGTAAATCAAATGGTGTATAAACATGCAATTTCAACCGTTGTCCCTGCTCGTGCAGTCAACTTCCAAGGTGTTTTAGGGGATGACAACTCAGAAGAGCCAGAAGCTGGAAATGTTTAAATTAGGAGCGTAATATTTGTTTGACCGCTATGAATCCGGCGAGCAGGCAATTTTAGTCCATATCGACTTACCTAAAGAAGGAGATCGTGAAGATCTTCATGAATTAGAGATGTTGGTATCTTCTGCTGGTGTTAGTAGTTTGGCGGTTGTGCAAGGCAGCCGTCAAGCACCACATCCGAAACTATTCGTCGGTACCGGTAAAGCAGAAGAAATAGCTGAAATTGTAAAAATCCACAATGCAGATGTCGTTATTTTTAATCATCAACTTAGACCGTCACAAGAACGTAATTTAGAGCGTGTTTGTGAGTGCCGTGTCCTTGATAGAACGACACTAATTCTTGATATTTTTGCCCAACGTGCACGTACCCATGAGGGTAAGCTGCAGGTAGAGTTAGCACAACTTCGTCATATGTCGACTCGATTAATTCGAGGCTGGACCCACCTTGAACGCCAAAAAGGCGGGATTGGTTTACGTGGACCTGGGGAAACTCAGCTCGAAACTGATAGACGTTTATTGCGCGCGCGCATTCAAAATATTCGTGCGCGTCTAGCCAAGGTGGCAGTACAACGTGAACAGGGTAGGCGAGCTCGTACACGTAATGAAATACCTACCGTATCGTTAGTGGGATACACTAATGCGGGTAAATCAACGTTATTCAATCGAATTACAAACTCAGACGTGTACGCAGCCGATCAGTTATTTGCAACGCTCGATCCGACCCTACGTAAGCTTGAGTTAGGAGATGTTGGCCCCGTTATTTTAGCTGATACAGTAGGCTTTATTCGTCATTTGCCGCACGATTTAGTCGCTGCTTTTAAAGCAACACTTACTGAAACTCGTGAAGCTGATTTGCAACTACATGTGATTGACGCGGCAGACTCTCGTCTTCAAGAAAATATTGAACAAGTACAATCGGTGCTCAAAGAAATTGAAGCCGATGAAGTACCACAGCTATTAATTTATAATAAAATTGATGCGCTGGATAACGTAAGCCCACGTATTGATCGAGACGACGAAGGCCAACCTATAAGGGTATGGCTTAGCGCTCAAACTGGTGAAGGGTGTGAATTACTGAGCGAGGCTATTAGCGAGCTGCTCGCTAAGAAGATGTTTAACGAAACCTTATTTCTTACGCCATTGTATGGTCGTCTAAGGGCTGCATTATTTAGTTTAAACGCAGTACATGAAGAGCGATTTGATGAGCAAGGGAATTGGCTGCTAGATGTTAGAATGCCAATGGTTGAGTGGAATCGTTTAATTAAAGAATTTGGTCCTGAAATTGCTGGTTTTATCAGCCGTAATTAAAAATTGGCGTTTTAATGTCGGTTTTAGTATGAGAAACGCGGTAGATTTGTTAGATTTAACACAATTTCCTAATTTATTTAGATAACAATGGAGTATAGCTATGGCCTGGAATGAACCGGGTAATAATGGCAATGACAAAGATCCGTGGAATAATAAAGGCGGACGTGATCAAGGCCCACCTGATTTAGACGAGGTGTTCCGTAAGTTTAGTAACAAGTTCGGCGGCTTATTTGGCGGGAAAAAATCCGGCAATGGTAGCAGTGGTGGACTTGGCGGAGCCGGTATTTCATTCATACTCATTATCGCCGTTATTGTATGGGCGTTAAGTGGTATTTACACGGTTAAAGAAGCCGAGCGTGGTGTGGTTCTTCAGTTTGGTAAATATGACCGAATTGCGGATCCTGGTCTGCGCTGGAAAATGACCTTTATTGAAACAGTAATCCCAGTCGATATTGAAGCAGTTCGTTCATTATCAGCTTCTGGTTTTATGTTAACCGAAGACGAAAACGTGGTAAGCGTTGAGTTTCAGGTTCAATATCGTGTTATTGACCCATATCTTTACCTATTTAGTGTAACTAATGCTGACAGCAGTTTAGAAGAAGCGCTAGACAGTGCGCTGCGTTATGTAGTTGGTCATGCAAAAATGGACCAAGTATTGACTAATGGACGTGAAGTTGTTCGTCAAAGCACTTGGGATGAGCTTAATAAAATTATTGAACCGTATAACTTAGGCTTAATAGTGACTGACGTGAACTTTAAAGATTCTCGTCCGCCAACTGAAGTTAAAGATGCATTTGATGACGCGATTGCGGCACAAGAAGATGAAGAGCGTTTCATCCGTGAAGCAGAAGCCTATGCCCGTGAAATTGAACCACGTGCTCGTGGTCAAGTAACACGTATGACCCAAGAAGCTGAAGGTTACCAAGAGCGTATTACACTCGAAGCACAAGGTGAGGTAGCTCGCTTTGAAAAGCTATTACCTGAATATCAAGCGGCTAAAGAAGTTACCCGTGAGCGCTTATACATTGATGCAATGGAAGAAGTGTTAGGTAGCAGCTCTAAAGTATTGGTTGATGTGAAAGGCGGCAATAATATGATTTATTTACCTCTTGATAAAATCATGGATAAGCAAGGAACTGCAACACGTGTTGCACTACCAAGCTCAAGTGATATTCAAGATTTACGAAATAAAGTAAATACGTCACGCAATAGCTCTGTTAATAGTGGTAATGACCGCTTTAACAATGATCGCTTCAATGATGGGAGATAATCATAATGAAAAACTTTAGTTTAGTAATATTATTAGCTGCCATTGTTATGTCTTTCTCGTCGGTATTTGTTGTACCTGAAGGACAAAAAGCAATTGTAATGTTGTTTAGCAAAGTACAAAAAGACAACGACGATCAAGCGATTGTATATGGTCCAGGCCTGCAATTTAAAGTGCCATTTTTTAGTCAAGTACGTCGCATTGATGCGCGTATTCAAACATTAGATGGTACACCTGATCGTTTTGTTACCAGTGAGAAAAAAGACTTAATTGTTGATTCGTTCGTAAAATGGCGTGTTAACGACTTTAGTGCTTTTTACTTGCGTGCTCGTGGCGACAAGCAATATGCTGAAACGCTACTTAAGCAAAAAGTAAACAACGGTCTTCGTACAAACTTTGGTACACGTACAATTCGTGAAATTGTATCGGGTGAGCGTAGTGAGTTAATGGAAGAGGCGTTAGTACAAGCTTCTGAAAGCGCACGTGAACTTGGTATTGAAGTATTAGACGTGCGTGTTAAGCAAATCAACTTGCCACAAGAAGTAAGTAGCTCTATTTATCAACGTATGCGCGCTGAGCGTACTGCGGTTGCTAAAGAGCATCGTTCTGAAGGTCAAGAAAAAGCTGAGACTATTCGTGCTGGTGTTGATCGCCGCGTAACAGTAATGCTTGCTGATGCAGAGCGTAATGCACGTTCTGTTCGAGGCCAAGGTGATGCTGATGCCGCAGGTATCTACGCTAATGCGTATAATAAAGACCCTGAGTTCTTCAGTTTTGTACGTTCGCTTGAAGCTTACAAAAAGACGTTTAAAAATAAGCAAGACGTTATGGTGCTTTCACCAGATAGCGACTTCTTCCAGTATATGAAAGGCGCAAAAGCTCAATAAGTTTTACGCTAATTATTAAAAAATTAAAAAGCCCTGCATTTGTGGGGCTTTTTGTTGAATGTAATTTGATGCTTTAAATCACTGTTATTCATGTGGTTATATGATGATATTTGGATATAACAATTGTACGCAGAAAAAATAAGCTGAACAGGGGTGATCTTTACTTTAGTTTTCTGGTAAAATCTCGTCCTAATTTTCTCTAAGTGAATTTACGATGGGTAAAAACGTTGTTGTATTAGGCACCCAATGGGGTGACGAAGGAAAGGGTAAGGTAGTTGATCTCCTTACAGACAAAGCATCTTTAGTAGTTCGTTATCAAGGTGGCCACAATGCGGGTCATACTTTAGTTATCGAAGGTGAAAAGACGGTTCTACACCTTATTCCATCGGGTGTATTACGTGACAATGTTAAATGTGTGATTGGTAATGGTGTCGTTTTATCGCCAGAAGCGCTAATGAGAGAAATTGGCATGCTTGAAGAACGTGGCGTACCAGTACGCGAGCGTCTTCTTATAAGCGAAGCGTGTCCGCTGATCTTGCCTTTCCATGTTGCATTAGATGTAGCCCGTGAAACTGCACGCGGTGATAAACCAATTGGTACAACTGGCCGTGGTATCGGTCCTGCGTACGAAGATAAAGTTGCGCGCCGTGGTTTACGTGTAGGCGATTTATTTAATCCTGAATTATTTGCAGCTAAATTAAAAGAAGTTCTTGAGTACCATAACTTCACTTTAGTTAACTACTACAAAGTAGACGCTGTAGATTTCCAAAAAACGTTTGATGATGCAATGGCTGTTGCTGATATCTTAAAAGCAATGGTTGTAGATGTAACTGAGCTTTTAGATCAAACGCGTTTAGCAGGCGAAAATATTTTATTTGAAGGTGCACAAGGTACATTACTTGATATCGATCATGGTACTTACCCTTATGTAACATCTTCAAACACTACCGCTGGTGGCGTTGCTACTGGTGCTGGTTTTGGCCCTTTAAACCTTGATTACGTTTTAGGTATTATTAAAGCGTACACGACACGTGTTGGTTCAGGCCCTTTCCCTACAGAGCTTTACGATGGTCTTGATAAACAAGATCCAGTAGGTAAGCACTTAGGCGATAAAGGTCATGAATTTGGCGCAACAACAGGTCGACTTCGTCGTACTGGTTGGTTAGATGCAGTCGCTATGCGTCGTGCGGTTCAAATCAACAGTATCTCAGGTTTTTGTTTAACTAAGCTTGATGTTTTAGATGGTTTAGAAACACTTAAAATCTGTACTGGTTACAAGCTTGAAGATGGCACAGTTACTAACGTAACGCCATTAGCAGCTGAAGGTTACGATAAAGTAACGCCAGTATACGAAGAAATGCCAGGTTGGTCAGAGAACACAGTTGGTGTAACTACACTTGAAGGCTTACCTAAAGCTGCGATTGACTACATCAAGCGTATTGAAGAAATTACCGGTGTTCCAATTGATATTATTTCTACAGGTCCAGATCGCGTAGAAACTATGGTACTTCGCAACCCGTTTGTGTAATTACTATTAGCCAAAAGAAGCTGCCTAGTGCAGCTTTTTTTATGCCTAAAATTCACCTTGGAACGATCTTTGTATATTATTTAATAAGTTTATTTTTATAAGTGGTGAACATGCGTTTATTTTCTCATAATTGCGTATTAACGTTTTCGTTAATCTCGCTGTCTTTATTGATAATACCCAATGGCTTAGCTGAAGAAACGTCCGCCGCAGTGCCTTTGTACACAGAGCCTGAGCTAATTGCGTTGATCAATAAAAATACACATTTAGCTCGCGTCAAGGCAGATGATTGCCAGCTAGTGCAAGATATAGAGGCACGAGCCAATAAAATGGCATTGCCATCTTATCAATTTCTATATGGTGATATGCTAGCTTATAACGTGTGTGTTGACCGAAACGTAGAGTTAGGTGTCTATTATATGCGAAAAGCTGCTGAGCAGGGTTTAGCGGCAGCATTAGAGCAGTTAGGACGTTACTACGACACAGGGCGTTTGGTTCAACAAGATAAAGCAATGGCAGTTACTTATTTACGTGAAGCTTCATCGCAAGGCAATTTAAACGCACAATTACGTTTGGTTAAGCTATTTAACGATGGTTTTGGTAGCCCACGTGATTTTGAAGATGCTTATCGGTGGTTATTTCACTCTATGGTGGCAGATAAAGCGACGCATAAAAAAATTGAAAGGGCACTTGCTGAGCTCGCACAAAAAATGCCTGGCAGTGTTGTGGCGCGAGCTCGTCTTCCTATTTAATGGCTCTTAAAAAACAAAACCCTAACTTTTTAAGTTAGGGTTTTGAGTTTTTACTACCTGTAAAAGTGTTTAACTTTCTTCTTTAGCCTTTATTTGCGGATCTTTTAAAATTGACATTTTAGGTGGTTGCAGTGCAACAACTCGTTCACCTTCTTGCGGTGGTTTTTCCATGTTAATAGTAAAAGGTCTTAGCTTAATAGGTGTATCTTCGTCGCTATCTTTATCACCTTTAAGAATAAATAAAGGGATAGCTTCTGGGTTCATTTCTAAATACTGCTCCCAGCTAAACTCATCAGAGATACGCGTTGCGCTCACTTTACCACCTTTGGCAATAATACTACTCAAACGTGCATATGAACCTTCATCCCCAAACAGTATTTGTCTAGATAAAAATGTTGCGCTATCTTTATTTGCTTTTGCGTGCGACGTTGATGAGCGTAGCGAAAATACATTTTTTTCATTAAGTAAGTGAGAAAAGTATTGAACACCTAACGCGTTATGGTGGCGATTAGGTGATAACGCTAATACGCTTCGAATCGTTGTTAGTGGCAAATAGCGCTCAGCATGTTCTGATTGTGGATTACCGTAATAACAAGCTAGGCCATCCATACGAGCCATTCTGCAGTTCTCCCATGCTGGATCTGAAAGGTGAACCGGAATATTTTGCTCTTGTAAACCACGGCCGATTGCACGTGAGACATGGTTGGCACCAATAATTAATATAGTATTTGGTGACGGTTGACGTACACCCAATAACTTAGCAACAGGAATAGCGGTTAAGCTCTGTAGTACAACGGTAATAATGATCACTGTAAATATGAGTGGCACCATTTTTTCAGCATCAGCAACGCCAGCTTCCATCATACTTAGTGCGAATACAGACCCCACAGCAGCGGCAACAATACCCCTAGGGGCTATCCAAGCAAGCACTAAGCGAGACTTCATTGGCAGCTCAGTGCCATAGGTAGAAATAGCAATACACAATGGGCGAGCAACAAAAAGCACTATCGCTAAAAATATAAATACATCACTGTCGAGCATCATTAAATCAGAAAGCTGCAACCGAGCTGCAAGTAGAATAAATAATGTTGAAATTAAAATCATCGATAAGTCTTCTTTAAACTCAAGGACGGAATCAATTTCTAAATCATCTTGATTAGCAAGCCAAATGCCAAATACAGTCACTGCTAATAGGCCAGATTCATGACTTAAATAGTTTGATATCGAAAAGCTAACAAGCACTAATGCTAAAATACCAAATTTATGTAGCTCAAATGGGAGCCATTCGCGTCGCATTAACAGTGTTGTTAGCCAGCCAGCGGCAACACCAATACTTAAACCAACACCCAGTGTTTTAATTAGAGCGATAATAGTATGGCTAAGTACTTCTCCCTGACCTACGAGCATGACGGCTTCAAATACTAATACCGCAAATAATGCACCAATTGGGTCAATTACAATACCCTCCCAGCGAAGTATTCGATCTATATCCTGTGTTGGTCGCATTGAATTTAGCAGTGGTGCTATAACGGTAGGACCTGTTACAACGAGTACAGCACCTAGCACTGCTGCTACGCGCCAATTAAGCTCAAGCAGCCAGTAAGCACTTAAGCTTATAATAATACAAGTAACTAGCATGCCAATTGAGCAAAGGTTCCTTACCACTTTGCCAATGCCTTTTAGCTCCCTAAAATGCAGGGTGAGTGATCCCTCAAATAAAATGATTGCAACGCTTAGTGATACAACCGGAAAGAGTAAATCACCTAAAAGTGCATCAGGATCTAAAACACCACTAAATGGTCCAAGTAAAAGACCAGTAAGCAATAAAAAGAGGATAGCGGGTACTCTAAAAGCCCACGCGACCCATTGGGCAAGCACAGAGCAGAGTGCGATACCGGCTATGTAAATTGCTGACATAGATTAAGAATTCCTTATTTGAGACGATATATTTTAAAAGTATAACTTTTGTTAATTATTAATACAGGGGTATACACGGGAAATTAAAATATTACTAATCAATTTTAGCTGCTTATAAAAAATTAGTCGGTTTTAATTACAGTGATTAAGGGTGAATACCTTATAAACCCCTAGCAGGCCTATCTATCTAATTGATTTATATATTAAATAACTGTTTAGATAGCAATGCATAATAGACTTGTTTGAATTTTAGCCTTGATCTCAGTGCGTAATATAGCGTATTATACTTCGAGTTCGAATTATTAGTTATCTAATTAAGATTGCAGGATTAAATAATTGGGTGTTAATCTTATGCTCATATTCGTTATGTATAATCCTGTTTTAAATGCTTAATTAGTATTCGAGCGTTAAAATATCATTTACCGAACTATTTGGTATGGTTTTTCTAAACAAGTTTGTTTATCCAATTAAACAAATAAAGGTTTGAGTTGAACTATTACCTTTCAATATTTAATCCCCATCGTGGCGATTAAATCTCGGTCCTTAAGTCTTCACCCTATCTGTTGGTGTATCAGACTCTAGAGGCTCTATGTATGTTGTTAATAAAAAAGCCACACACAGCTTTTTACAGCGATGCATAAACAACACTTTTTAAACTTTCTTACTAGTACAACTCATAAACTGAGCTGTATCTATTTTATTTCTGAGCTTAAATTTAAAACAATGTTTTAGATTTTGCCTACTTGTGTGTGTTTAAAAGCGTTGTGAATGATAAATAAATCCGAAGCTATGTTTTGTACCTAGCTACTTAGTTTTAGCTCACCAATAGTGGGCACATATAAAATGGAAAGTTGAGCATTTATGCAAAAGTTAAATTGGCGACGCATTGTACTTAAAGTAGGCAGCGCTTTAATCGCACCAGATCAAGATGGTTGCCGTTCACGTTATATATTAACCATCGCACAGTTTATCGTTCGTTGTCGTGCCCGTGGTATTGAAGTGATCTTGGTTTCTTCTGGCTCGGTAGCTGCTGGCTCACACTTATTCCCATCGGATAAGCCTCGCTCGGTTGTCATGAAAAAAGCAATGGCGGCGGCAGGTCAAACAGAAATGATAGCTATGTGGGATCGCTTTTTCGATTTTCCATCAGCGCAATTGTTATTAACGCATGGTGATTTACGAGACCACGAACGCTACCAAAGTATTCGAGAAACAGTATTTACTTTACTTGAGCACGGTATATTACCAATCATCAATGAAAACGACGCTGTAACGACAGACGATCTTAAAGTGGGTGACAATGATAATTTATCTGCAATGGTTGCTGCCGCTGCCGATGCCGACGCGCTACTAATCTTTTCGGACGTTGATGGGTTATACGATAAAAATCCTAACTTACACCAAGACGCCACTTTATTACCTGAAATAAAATCAATTGATGAATCTATTTATGCTATGGCAGGATGTGCTACAAGTGCTGTAGGCACAGGTGGTATGAAAACTAAAATAGAAGCGGCTGAAAAAGCAACATCACACGGCATAGCAACCTACATTATTAATGGGTTTAAAGAAGAAACTTTTACTCGGCTACTTGCGGGCGAAAACCCAGGCACTATCTTTTTACCTTACGAAAAACCGATGCAAGATTCGGTACATTGGATGACGCACACAGCAAACGAGCAAGGTGAAGTTGTTGTTGACGGGTCGTTTGATGAATCGCTTGAAGGTGAAACCGGATGTATTCGCGGTGATGAGATAGTTGAAGTGCATGGTGAATTTGCTATCGGTGACACTATTTTAGTCCGTAGTGAAGACGGTACGCGTTTAGCAAAGGCGACCGCGAATTATAGTAGCTGTTTGTTAAACTTTATTGCAGACAACGAACAGAGTGAATTCAGCGAAAAAATGCAGGATTCAATTGGACCAGTTATATCTGAAAAACATATCGCACTATTGGAGAAATCATGAGTTTAATTACGGACATTTCACGTCAAGCAGCTAAAGCTGCACATACACTCGCTTTACTCGATACCGAGACTAAAAACAAAGTATTAGTTGAAATGGCAGCGGCACTAAGAGAGCAAAAAGGTTTTATAATTAAAGAAAACGAAAGTGATTTAAGCGCAGCACGCGACAATAACTTAGCAGCTTCAATGATTGACCGTTTAACGCTAAACGATGAGCGTATAGAAGCAATGGCAGAAGGTATTGAAGTTATTGTTAGCCTTGATGATCCTGTTGGGCAGTTACGCGATATTACTGAGCGTCCAAATGGTATCAAAATTCGTAAAATGCGTGTACCTCTTGGTGTTGTATGTATGATTTATGAAGCCCGCCCAAATGTAACGGCCGATGCGGGTGCACTTTGTTTTAAATCAGGTAACGGCGTAATTTTACGTGGCGGTAAAGAAGCACTTAAAAGCTCACAAGCTATCGCAAGTGTAATGCATAGTGTGCTTGAAAAGCACAACCTACCAGTATCACTTATTTCAGTGATTCCAGATCCAGATCGCGCACTATTAATGGAATTAATGCAGCAACGTGAAAGCATTGATTTAATCATTCCACGTGGCGGCGAAGGCTTAATCAACTTTGTTACTGAAAATAGTACGATTCCTGTAATTCAGCACTACAAAGGTGTTTGTCATCTTTACGTAGATAAAGATGCAGACTTAGAAGTTGCGCTTAACTTACTACTTAATGGCAAAACGCAGCGTACTGGTGTTTGTAATGCACTAGAGGGCTTGGTTGTTCACCAAGATGTTGCCGATGAATTTTTAAATCTGTGCGCCGTGGTGCTACGCCAAGAAGGTGTGAAAATAAATGCTGACAGCTTTGCGGCTAAATATTTTGATAACGCAACCGTGCTAGCAGACGATGAATTTGGTGAAGAGTATTTAGATTTAGAGATTGCCATCCGCGTGGTACCTAATTTTACAGCCGCAGTTGAGCATATTGCACAATTTGGCTCAAACCATACAGAGGTTATTTGTACTAAAAATCAAACAGCGGCAGAGTTATTTCAACGCAGTGTAGATGCTTCTGTTGTTATGGTTAATACCTCTTCACGTTTCTCTGATGGTTCACAGTTAGGTTTAGGTGCAGAGATTGGTATAGCGACATCTAAGCTTCACGCATATGGCCCTATGGGTCTTGAATCACTCACTACTGAAAAGTACTTAGTGAATGGTGAAGGTCAAGTCCGCGAATAAGCTAACTAACCTGAACACTGGATAATAAATCCATCTCAAGCAGCTATTTTCAGCGCTAACCACGTTGAATTTACCGAAAATCTCTGGCTAGAGAAAAACAAATTTAAATATCACCATGATTTAATACGTTAGTAAATCTCTTAAGTAGGGTTCAGGTTAACTATATAAAACAATAAAGCCGAGCATAGCTCGGCTTTATTGTTTTAGCTTCGAAATGACTCGCAACACCGTTAGTTATTTATTTTTTTAAGCCATTCGCTTGCAGGTTCTGGCTTATGTAAATGATAACCCTGCAGAATTACCTGAGGATACTCTTGTAATAAATCAAAGTGAGATTGATTTTCTACTCCTTCAGCCACAACATCTAGTTGAAATAAATTTCCTAAACTGACTATCATATCAATAATTAATTTATCGTTATTATCCTTCGGCGCATCAAAAACAAATGATCTATCTATTTTTAATTCTTGGATCGGTAACTGTTTTAGATAAGTAAGACTAGAATAACCAGTGCCAAAATCATCTATCGATACACGCACACCTAGGTTTTTTAATAATTGCACCGCTTCGATTGCTGATTCAATATTATTTAACAGCGTGCCTTCAATGATTTCTATTGTTAATTGGTTCGGCTGTATTTTGTAGCTATCTAGTTGCGTTTTTAATAGCGATAAAAAACGCGGTTCATGGAAATGTCGACCACTAATATTTACAGATATACTTAGTGCTGCATGGCGTTTATCTAACTTTTTAATCAACGATAAAGCATTTTTAAGTACCCAACAATCTAGGTCATAAATGATGTCTGACTCTTCAGCAATAGGAATAAACTCCGCTGGGCTAATAAACCCTTTCTGAGGATGGATCCAACGCAATAATACCTCACCGCCTTTTAGTATTTGCTGACTATTAAATTGTGATTGTACATAAAGGGTAAACTCATTTTGTGAAATAGCTTTGCGTAAATCTTGTTCAATTTCAAATCGACGTTTAGCTTGCTCACCAAACGAATTATCAAAAAAAGTAACGCGGTTTCCGCCTTTCTCTTTCGCTTTATAACAGGCGGCTTCGCAGTTTCTTATGGTTTCAATTGCACTTTCCCATTTGTCTTCACGAGGAAAA
The DNA here is from genome assembly GCF_014905615.1 of Pseudoalteromonas aliena SW19. NCBI lineage: Bacteria > Pseudomonadati > Pseudomonadota > Gammaproteobacteria > Alteromonadales > Pseudoalteromonadaceae > Pseudoalteromonas > Pseudoalteromonas aliena. Next base: position 356,766 of record NZ_AQGU01000022.1, on the reverse strand, counting down.
ATATACGTGCCGATGCTTATGGTAATACTGATTTTTTGGCCGTCAATTATAAAAGGCTCATTAATCGCACTTAATAATTTTTGGGCCTTATGCTCAGCTATTTCTTGAGTTCTTAGGCGACCAACACCTTTCTCAACACTGCTCAGCGCTGAAAACCCATCACTGCCTAAACGTGCTATAACATCTTTTTTACCAAGCTTATTGTGAATGCGCTTTGCAAGTTCTTTTAAAACTTTATCGCCTGCTAACAAGCCTAGTCCATCGTTGATGGAGCGAAAGCTGTCAATATCTATAATATAAATATAAGCATAGTTATTATTTAAAGAGCAATTTTGTAGTTGTTGCTCTAACTGCTTTAAAAAGCCATTTCTATTTGGTAACGCTGTTAGCTCATCATGCCATGTAAGATAGTCAATGCGTTCCTGTGTGATTTTTAGGCTTGAAATATCGCTAAAAACAGCAATGAAATGAACTTTAGTGTCTTGTTCGCTCTTTACCATACTAAGCGTTAATAGCTCAGGGTATAGTTCACCATTTTTTCGTCTCGTAACAAGCTCCCCACTCCAATAACCGGCCTTATTAGCATGCTGCCATACATCACTAAAGCTAACGCCTAGTTGATTATTTTGCTTTAGCTCATGCAATTGCGTGTTGAGAGCTTCTGTTTCAGTAAACCCTGTAATGCGGCAAAAAGAAGGATTAACAGCGATAATACTGCCTAGTGAATCGGTTATAACAACGCCATCTGCAGTGCCTGTAAGAGCTTGGTAAAATAACTTTTGCTTTGAAGATAGCAGCTTTAACTCTTCTTCTCGCTTGCTTAACTCAAGAGCAAGTGCTTCTATCTCAAGTAGTTTATCGTGTAAGTCAAAGTTTTTTTCGATGAGTCTATCAAGCATCCCTTGTGATGTTATATGGGTGCGAACCCTTGCTCTGACTAACGCAAGTTTGTAAGGCTTATGGATATAATCAATAGCGCCTAGCTCAAAACCATACTCTTCAGAGTCCTCGGTTGTAAGTGCTGAAACAAAAATAACAGGGATACCTTTAGTACTTTGTCTCGATTTTAGTGTTTTACATACTTCGTATCCATCCATGCCTGGCATCATAATATCAAGTAGGATCAAATCGGGGCGAGTAGATTCTACAAAAGCTAAAGCTTGTTCACCGCTGGTAGATACTCTGATGTCGTAATCGGTAAGTAACCCCTCTACCAAAACATGAAGGTTATTGGGTTCATCATCAACAATAAGTACTAAAGGTTTGTGCTTACTGCTATCAGACTCAGTTGTTTTTTTTGCCAAGTACATCGAATGCACACTCAATCCTTTTGATGATAATTACTATATAATTTAGCTTAGTTCTTTGTTATTGGCTAGGGCGTGTTGACCTTTCGTGATTGATTTTGCAGCAGACTGTTTGGTATTTAGGCAAGGCAGAGCCTGTGATGTGTGGTTGTTCCCCATAAATAGGCGATAACGCAGCATAAATGGCAAACATGCGCTGCCCTTTGGGTTCTTTCTAGGGACGATTAACTCTTTGTTGCTCGGTTTTTACTTAGCCCACTAGGTTACAAACCTCGCGCCGCGATTAAATCGCCCCTAGATTGAACAAATTTCAATCCACAAAGATCAACACGCCCTAGTTTAAATTCCTTTCTCTAAACTTGGTTATTAGCTCTATTACTAATTGATAGTTAAAGTGATTAATAGCTGATTTAAGGCCAAGAATAGGGTGAGGTGGCTCAAATGGTAAGTTGTCTAAATTGCTCAGTAAGCTATTAGGAATAGGCTTGGCATTAATAGCTAATTCATATATCTCTTCTATTACATCATTTAGAGCCGCATTGGTATCCAAACTATTATCACTATGGATTTGTTGGGTTAATAGGTACTGTTCTATTGCTTGAAAAGTAATGGCGAGCTGCTTTCCAAGTTGTGCAAATGAAATAACGTCTTTATTTTTAATCTGTGATTCAATTTTTTTAGCGTTGTGTTCTAGGTTTTCTAATCCTAAAGTTCCTGCAAGGCCTTTTATTGTATGAATATGACGCACCAGATCTATATTGTTATTAGCGTCTAAAAATTCTTGGCACTTTGTTATAAAGTCCTCGTAATCAGTAGAAAATTGTATAAGCAGTTTATTAAATAAACGTTCATTGCCCTCCAAATTTTTAAGCGCTAACGAAACATTGATAAGCGATTGCTCTTTATTTGTTGATAGGTGTTTATTTATAACCTCATAAAATGTATCAAAAATAAGTGGTTTTGCTAAAAAGTCATTCATACCAGCTGTTATAGCTGCTTTTTCATCTTCAGGTAATACCGCCGCTGTTAATGCTATTATTGGTAGTGTTTCGCCGCTTTCTCTTAATTTTTTTGTGGCTGAAATACCGTCCATCACAGGCATTTGGATATCCATAAGAATAATGTTGAATGTCTCTTTTTTTATGCATTCAATCGCTTCTAGTCCATTTAGTGCAGCAACACTATCCACCTCTAGCTTTTTCAGCATGGCGGTTGTAATTTCAACGTTTAATGGGTTGTCATCAACTATTAATGCTTTGCAGCCTTTAAATTTATTGAAAGTTTTATTTTTAGCGATTGTTATCGTTTTTTGTGGAGCAAGTAACTTTAAAATATCAGAATCATTGTAGTGTTTAGCTATAACATGCACATCTTTATGTATCTCTTGTAGAGTAGGCTGGTCTGTATCAGTAATGATCACAATTATTTTTAGAGCGTGTTCAAATGCCTGACTGCTCTCAATTAGTTTATGTAAAATAATACTGCTTTTTGCTTCATCCTGGGTTAATGATAAAATAACAATATCAAAGGGCGAGTTAGGTTGAGATATTTTAGCAAGTGCGCGTAGTGGCTCTTTAGTTGTTTCAGGGGTTATATTTATATCGCTTAACAATGTTATCAGCTTGGTTACTTGTTCTTTTTTAGGGGCAATTAATAAAGCGCGTTTTTTTGATTTATGCTGAGGTGGTAATGTAAATGGCAAAGTAAAATAAAACTCACTGCCTTTATTCATCTCGCTTCTGACTTGTATATATCCGCCAAGTACTTTTGCAAACTGCTGACTTATTGTTAAACCAAGCCCTGTACCACCGTATTTACGGGTGGTTGAAGCATCACCCTGATAAAAAGAATTAAACACTTTTTCAAGTTGCTCCTGCTTTATTCCGACTCCAGTATCCTTAATGCAAAATCGTAGATTTATAATGTTTTTTTGCTGAGAAATAGTTTCTATAATAAGTTGTATTTTCCCGTGGTCGGTAAACTTTATCGCATTCCCAACACAGTTATTTATTATTTGGTTTAAGTAGAAAGGATCACCAATTAGTTCTAAATGAGGGTCTGCATGTAAATTAAATTCGAGTGCTAAGCCTTTTTGGTTCGCTGTATCTTGAAATAAATTAGCGGTGTTATTAACAATGGAGTCGAGTGTGAATGGAATACTTTCTATTTTTACTTCTTCTGAGTCAAGTTTAGAAAAGTCTAAAATATTATTCAAAATATGAAGTAAATTGTGCGCACTAGAAAAGGCCTTGTCGGCATAATGTTGTTGCTTTGTAGGGAGGGAACTATCTTTAAGTAGCTGTAACATGCCTAAAACTCCATTCATCGGAGTACGCAGTTCATGGCTCATGTTTGCAACAAAATCGCCTTTTATTTGATTGGCTTTTTCAGCTTGTGTTATGGCAATAGTGAGTTCTTTATTCATGGCTTCCATCTGTATGTTCAAGCCTTGAGTTTCGATGAGCAGCTCTTTCGTTTGTTTATTTTTGGTATATAACGCATTCGCCGCCTTTATGGCTGAGGCTATTTCACTTTGGTTATTGCTTTCATAATCTAGAATGATCGGTTTTTCGTTATTCATATCATTTAGCAAAGCGGTAAGCTGGGTGATGGGCTTAATAACTTTATTAAAAATAAAATAGCTCACCACAATGAGAATAACGGTAATTAACACGGCCAATAAGTTTGCTTGCTCGGCATTGGTGATTAAGTGTGAACTGAGTGATTTTTCAGCTTCATCTAATTTGCTTTTTTCTGCATCTTTAATTTGATTAGCTAAGTAAAGCAGTTCATTTTCAATACCCGTTAGTACAACATTAATAGAAAAAGTATAGCTACGTGTGAGTAATACAAGCTGATTATATGCTTGTTTTAATTGAGTGGTATGACTTATAAGTGAGTTACTTTCTTTTGATATGCTTGATAATTTAAGGTGCAAATGCTCAAGGTTTTGCTTAACATTTTGTGCGTTATCAAAATTTGGCTTATAAAGATAACTGACTGTTGCATGTTCCAAATTACTTATGGTGAGTAAAATATTTGTATAGAATGCTTTTTTTTCATTTTTTGTTGAAGTGTCTAAGCTAATAATGTGTGCTTTTAGCTCTGCAATAGGTTGTTTAAATTGTGTTATGTAGAGCTGCTCACGCTTTGTTCTATTAATAACAACTTGGCTAAATGTTTCCTGATAATTATTGAGGTACTCTTTTAAGCGCTTTAGCTCTTCTTGATATGATGAGGTGTGTGATGAGGCATTCATGTTTAATTTACTTAAACTAAGATTGGCTTTTTTTAAATAAAAATTAAATTTTTCTATGGTGTTTTCATTAGCATGGTTCACATAGGCAATAGCTTGGCCTTGGAGCGACACTACATCATTTTCTAAGTCAGTGACGTTTTCACTTTGCATGAGGGCACTGTGTTGTATTTTTTGCGTGTTAAGTAACGATTTTTGTGAGTAATTAAATAAGTAGCTTTGTAAAAGTAATAAGCTAGTAAGGAGGCATGCAGCTAAAACTATTTTTGATTTTATTGAATGCATTTTCATTAGCGACTAATCAACTCATACCATTTTTGTAAACTATAGTCGTATGTTGGCATCACTGTATTCCATACCGCAACATTGCTAAACCGTTTAAGGTAACTGCCGCCATTGCGTTGTTCTCCCATTTTTACTGCTATCTTTCCATTGGTATCTAATAAATTAGCTTTTGCAGCTTTACCGTCGTACCAGTAATCCCACTCATGAGGCGACAGTAAAGGTTTTGAACGTTGAGGATTACTAATATAATAGCCTTGGCGAGCAATAAAAGCGCCGGGCCAACCAGATAACCACCAATTCATATAATCGTAAGCTGCATCTTTTACACTATCTTGTGTTTGTGATGATAAGCACATAACGCCATGCCAGCCTCTATAGCCTTCTTTTGGCGCTGCAAAACGTACATTTACACCTTGCCCATTTAGCGTTGAGACAGCTGGTGAAAACATGCTTTCTATGTGTACTCGTTCACTTTTCATAAACTCGACGGACTCGGGAACTGAGTTCCAATAACCACTAAAATGACCTTGGCGTTTAAAATCAAGTAAAATACTAAATAGCTTATCTAGCTCAGCTCGAGTCATCGCGCCTATATTGTCAAAGGTAATAAGCCCTTTGCTTTGAGCTGCCAATGCAAGATCGAATAAGCCAATAGCGGGCGCATTTACAATGCCTACTTTGCCTTTATTGGTACTGTCTAGTAGCCAGCTCCAACTTTCTGTTTCATAAGCAATGCCCGGTTTAATAAATTGTGTGTTATAGCCAAAAGAGTCAACATTATGTACATAGGGTAAAAAGCTGATGTGGTCGCTTTCTTGTGGGCTTAATGTACCATCTGCTTGCACATTTAATAATTTATAAGGCGCGTCCCCCGCACCAATATTGGCATTGGGCGTTAGGCGTCCAGTTTTGGTCAGTGGGTTTATTTCATCAAAGTGAGTCAGTCGTTTTTTTTCTATAGGCTGAATCGAGCCTGCATTCCACAGTATATTAATACTGTTAGACCACTGCTCATATAAATCGAATGAGCTGGGATCCATAGAGGCTTTTTGCAAGACTGCAGCACTGCCAGCAGGAGAAAACTGTATATCAATACCTAAGTCACTCATTGCTTGTTTGCGAATAGCCTCTTGCAAAGTTACATGAGTACCAAGCACTCTCAATGTTATTTTTTTTCGAGCAAATACATAAGGAGCATGTGTAATTACACCGGCTGCTAATCCTAGAGTTGCAAGTTTTTTTAGTGTTGAGCGTTTAGGGGTGTCCATTTCAAGCCTAAAGTCTTAATGCATGTGACATTATGTATAGCTAAGAACTTGTAAAGACTCAAGTTAAAATAAGCGAATTATAAATGAGAGTGGGATAAGGTTTAATGGATTATGTTATAAAATATAGGTAGTTTTAATATTATAGAAGGGGTAGGAAAGTGGTGGAGCTAAGCAGGATCGAACTGCTGACCTCCTGCGTGCAAGGCAGGCGCTCTCCCAGCTGAGCTATAGCCCCACATTCCTATTTTATGTATTACATAAAAGCTTGACTGCTGAGTTTCAAGCGGGACGAACTTTAAGTTTTTTTATAAATTTGGTCAAGTATTTTTTTTACTATTTTCACTGTTTACGTCAATTTTTGATAGACTTGGCTTAATTTAAAACTAAAACGATAAAAATAATGAAAAAATGTGCGCTAGTGTTCATGGTTTTACTCGCCGGCTGTGTTTCAAGCAATGAACCATCTTTTGAAATAAATAATAAACAGTTTCACGAAAAACAGGATGATCAAGGGAATAAGTTGTTTGCTTATGTGGTTTCGGTAAAAGCAAAACACCGCGATAACTTTGAACTCGATCGTGGCCCGAATAATAGACCAAGCCGTAGTGAAATTAAAAAATATATTGAGCAAGAACATTTTGAAGAGTCGAGTGTTTTAAAGCTAGAGTTAGAGGATCAAGCTGTTAAGTTATTAAACCAAGAGCTAAAAATACGGCAGTATTGTGATAATAAACACGAAGTAAGCGAAGTATTGTGGCGAGACTTAAGTGTACTGCTCAGAGGGCGTTGTTTGTAATATGTTAGCAGATAAAACAATGTTAGCGACGATTCTAGCGCACTTACATATTGCCTATGATGTAATCGAGCACCCGCCGTTACACACAAGCTTAGCGGCTGATGAGTTTATGGTTAAGCGCCCAGGTACGCGACTGAAAAATTTATTTTTACGTGATAACGAAGGTAAGCAACATTTTTTAGTGATTACAGCGCATAACAAGCAGCTGGATTTAAAAACACTTTCAAAGCAACAGGGCCTTTCGCGTTTAGGATTTGCATCAAGTGAACGACTAGCAAGGTTTTTAAAAGTGGCACCTGGGTGTGTATCAATGTTGGCACTTTTAAATGATAAGCAAAATCAAGTGAGCTTATGGGTTGATCAAGATATTTGGCATGGAGATTTGTTTCATTGTCATCCGTTTGAAAACACCCAAACGTGGTTGCTTAATAAATCAGATTTAGAAATATTTTTTAATCACACAAAGCATCAGCCTCGCGTTGTATTTTTGCCCTCAAGATAAGCCCACACAATTAACGATAAACCACATAAGCAAACAGTAAGTAGAGTAAGCATAAACGCTGTTTGCCCATAATGTTGGTACACCACACCGGGTAATAACGAACCCAATGCGCCACCACTGTAATAAAACGATACATATCCGCCATTGGTTACACTAGGTGGCGCTTTGCTTATTTTATTAACAAGCGGCGCTGCGGTTGAGTGAATTACAAACATTGCCCCACAAAATAAAGTGAATGCGATTAAAAACAAGCTAAGCTGGTGGCTCATTAATAAAATAATACTCACACTATAAAAGCTAAATACAGCGGCTAAAAGGTGCCAAGCTGAAGGGGCTTTTTTAAGTAACCAAGGCGCAGCAATAGAGGCGAGGGCACCAACTAGGTAACCACTGTAAACCAAGCCAATATCGCGAGTATTTGTGATTAAAAACGTATTTTGCAATATAAATGGTAAATAATTAAGTAGTGCGGCAAAGCAAAAAAACATACAAAAAACGGCACCATATACTTTAAGTACAGCGCCTTCTTTTAGTTGTTTAATGTAATCTAGTGGTAAAAGCTGTGACTTTGTTGATGGATTTGTAAAGCGAGAGTGTTTAATTGTTAAAGCTAAAAAAATAAGCATAAAGGCTATAACATAATAAAAGCTCTGCCAATGCCATAAATCGCTAAACAAAGCGGCAAGTACGCGGCCAAAGTAACCCCCAATAATACTGCTACCTATATAAAGGGTCATATTTTTTTGAAGTGCATCAGCGCGATAGCTCATACCTATATAGCTAGTCATTGCAGTTAAAGCCGCAGGAAGTGTTAAGCCTTGCAAAAACCTAACTAACAATAAAAGCTCAAAGCTAGGTACATAAATGAAAAGTAGACAACTTAGGCCTAAAAAAACCATTGCAATACGCAATATGAGCAGCGGGTTATGTTTTGCTAAAAGTACACCATAAACCAGCGGTGCAATAGCTAAAGGTAGCATAGTTGCAGTCATCAGGCTGCCGGCTACTGCAGGGGCTACACTAAATTCGTTCGCAAAAAGGCTGAGTAGAGGTTGTGGTGCATAAAGCACAAAAAAGATAAATACCGAGCAAACGAGTAGATGAGGTAAACGCATTATATGGCTTATACATTTGCTTATTGACTGTACAGTAGTGTATTAAAAATTGCCTTTAATTGATAATTAAAACCACTAATTTTGCGCTACATCATGGTTTGTTTTAACTAGTTTGCTAGATTAATGTCGATAGCGCTGTTATTTGCACTCGTTGGTGATTAAAATAACCTTAATATTAGTTTTTAGTGGAACAAAGCCATGGGTTCATTACAAGACCAATTGCTTCAAGCAGGATTAACAACATCGCATAATGCTAAAGTTGCTAAATCAGAAAAACGTAAGCAACAAAAAAAGCAAAAGAAAGGGGCTACAAGTAACCCAAGTGATCTGCAAAAGCATATTCAACAAACTAAGCTAGAGCAGCAAAAAAAGGCTGAAGAGCTCAATCAAGCACGTCAAGGTGATTTAAAGCAGCGCGAGCAAGAAGCACGGGTTAAGCAAATTTTAGAGCATCATAACCAAGATGCTATTCGTGGTGAGCGCACATTTAATTTTACTTATCAAAATAAAGTAAAAAATATCGACGTAAACGAAAAAACGCAAAAAGCGTTATCGGGTGGTCGTTTAGCTATATGTGTACTCGAAGGGCAATTTTACGTTTTAGACGACGAACCAGCACGCAAAGTGGCTGAAGTTGACGAAAAGTATATTGTTTTTCATGTAGAGCCAGAAAACAAACCAAAAGACGAAGACGATCCATACGCAGATTTTGAAGTACCCGATGATATAGTTTGGTAATAAGCTATTAAGGGTAAGCTCATTTTTATTTGCTAAGGTATATAAAAATGAGTAGGAACGAGTTAGCAGTTTGGTTAAGTTGATCGTCTAGCGTCGTTTCGTACGTATGCTTTTTATTTGATTGTTTACTACAATCAATAGAACAGTTTTTTCTAACCGTTAAAAAAGAAGAGTAAATACAATGAGCAAGATGAAAACACTACTACTAGGCGCGGGTATTAGTTTAGCCGCAAGCTTCTCGTTTAATGCAGCTGCCGCTGATGGCGCTGCACTTTATACAGCTAAAAATTGTCAAACCTGCCATGGCGCTGAAGGTAAAGCACCAATTATGGGTATGTACCCAAAACTAAATGGTCAAAATAAAGACTATTTAGTTGCACAAATGAAAGACATTAAATCAGGCGCGCGTAGCAACGGTATGTCTATGGCCATGAAAGCAATGGTTGCAACGGTGACTGATGAAGAGTTTGACGCAATTGCAGATTACCTAGCTAACGTAAAATAATTTACGCAGTTATTTAGTTTTATAAACAGCCACACAATAGTGTGGCTGTTTTGTTTGTGTTTGCTATAAAATAAAGACTGCTTTAGACTTCTAAACATCTATTTGTACTGATTAACAATGTACGCTTTGAAAAGGTTTAATATGTTTGATTTACCTCAACTTGATTTAAAAAATAAAGTATCAGCACAAGAGTGGCAACTGCGTATTGACTTAGCGGCATGTTATAGGCTGGTTGATCATTTTCGTTGGGGCGATTTAATTTATACGCATTTATCAGCACGTTTGCCTGGCACCGATCATTACTTAGTCAATGCCTTTGGTTTAACTTTTGATGAAGTAACTGCGTCTAATTTAGTGAAGGTCGATTTAAATGGTAATATTATCGACGATACGCCATTTAGTATTAACCCAGCAGGTTTTACCATTCACAGTGCGATTCATGAAGTTCGTGAAGACGCGCATTGTGTTATTCATCTTCATACTAAAGAAACAATTGCTGTTGCCACGCAAAAAAAAGGTTTATTACCGCTTAGCCAGTATTCAATGTTTTCACTGCCATCGCTTTCTTATCATGGCTACGAAGGGCTTGCGGTAAACGACGATGAACGAAAAGTGCTACAAGACGATTTAGGCAGTACTAACCATATGTTATTAGTCAATCACGGTGGCCTAACGGTAGGTCCAACTGTGGGCGATGCGTTTATGCGCTTTTATGATTTACAGCGCGCATGCGAAATACAATTAGCGCTGCAAGCAAGCTCGCAAGAGGTTATTGAGGTACCGCAGCCTATAATCGACAATATTTATAATCAAGCAAACGTAGTACACAGTGGCAGCACTGGCGGGCAACTTGCGTGGCCTGCGATGTTACGTAAAGCGTATCGACTTGACCCTAGTTTTGCAAAATAACCCATAGTGGTTAATAAGGAATTTAAATGAAAGTAAATCGTGTTGAAGTATTTGATATTCACTGTCCTGATAGACCTTCCTGGACACCGGTGTTTGTACGTATTCATACTGATGAAGGCATTAGTGGTGTTGGCGAAGCGGGCCTTGCTTACGATTTAGGTCACAGCGCAGCCGCAGCCATGATTAAAGAAATGGCTGATGCCTTTTTAATCGGCCATGACCCGTTTCAAACCGAAAAACTATGGTCACGTATGCTGCGTGAGAGCTTTTGGGGCTTAGGCGGCGGACCTGTTGTATATGCTGCAATGAGCGCAATTGATACCGCACTTTGGGATATTAAAGGTAAAGCGCTTGGTTTACCTGTATACCAATTATTAGGTGGTAAAGTTAACGACAAACTACGTACATACGCATCGCAATTGCAGTTTGACTGGGATAGCGAATTTAAAGCGCTAGTACAGCCGCAAGAATATGCAGAAGCTGCTTTAAAAGCGATGGCTGAAGGTTATGATGCGGTAAAAGTAGATCCAATTCAGTACGATAAAGATGGCAATACTTATTACGACCGTACAAAAATAATCTCACGTACTGAAATGAAACTTTACCGTGCACGTATGCAAGCAATTCGCGAAGCCGTGGGCGACGAAGTAGATATTATTTTTGAATGCCACAGTTTACCGGGTGTTACCACAGCCATTCAGTTGGGTGAAATTGCACAAGAGTTTGACTGTATGTATTTTGAAGAGCCAGTTAACTACTTAAACCATTCACTGCATGCCAAAGTAGCCGATAAAGTATCGGTACCGATAGCCGGTGGCGAGCGTTTGTATAACCGCTGGGGAGTGCGTCCATACTTAGAAGATCAAAGTATTGATGTACTACAGCCAGATATTGGTTTGTGTGGCGGTTTTACCGAAACCAAAAAAGTATGTGACTACGCTGATATTTTTGATGTGCGTATTCAAGCGCATGTATGTGGCGGGCCCGTTGCAACAGCAGCCTCGCTGCACTTAGAAACAGCGATACCTAACTTTTTGATTCATGAACATCATACTTATGCGATTAAAAAGTGGAACCGTGAATTGTGCTTGCAAGATCCACAACCTAAAAATGGCTTTTTTGAAGTATCAGAAGAGCCTGGGTTAGGTATTGAATTAAACGATGAGATTGTTATGCGCTCTCAACGCGTAGAAATAAAATAGTTCAGCAAAGCATAATAAAGCCCCGCAGCCAATGTACATTGGTTGCGGGGCTGTTGGCTAATTGTTATTTATTCAATAGTGTTTTCTAAATTAGAAGATTCTATTTTTTTGCCTTTATAAATGGTAAATAATTTACCGCCAAAGCGAACCTTACCGCGTTTTCTTTCTATTAATGCGCTGGGTATTATTTCATTATTTAATAGCTCAACAAATTGTTTGCGTGCGCGATGAATTTGAATATTTACATGCGCTTCACTGATCCCTAAATCCTTAGCTAGCTTTTTAACTTGTACCCACCCTTGTGTATCTGCTTCAAAGCCATTTTGAATATCTTGTAGTTTATAACGCGCTAATAGCAGGGTGAGATAGTGATGTGAGCGAACATCAAAATCGAGTAGTGCAGTCTGACTTTTAATTTTAAGTTCGGCTAACTCTTCATCAAGACTGAGGTTAAAAATAAATTCCAAGTTATTACTTGGCTGTGCTTTTAGCTCGACTGTTTTTTCTTGGGTGGCTGCGCCAGCTAGAAATAAGCGCCATACATTGTTGCCCACACGCAAATCTTGACCATCATTAATTGGTTGTTGTAAGTGTTCATGCATGTCTTCATAATACCAACAGTGCTGCTGTGAATCGAAATGCAAAATAACTTCAGGGTGCTTATTATTAGGTAAAAAGTGGTATTGCTCTAGGTATATAATTTGCTCTTGTGATTCATTTACCGGAAACAGTAAATCTCGTGGTGGCTCTACCGAAGTAACGTGATACACCAAATTATTGATTTGTGAAAAACTGAGTTTATCGCCTTGTTTTAAAAGTGTATTTTGGTTTGTAGCGATTTTAATGTCGTTTAACCAGACCCCATTTTTACTTAAATCATTGATATACCATTGCTCATTAAGCCACTCAATTACGGCATGGATACGTGTGACTTCAGGGAAATCAAGAAAAGTATCTACAGAATGCGCTAATCTACCAAAGCGATGAAAGGCACGTAAATATAAGTTTTTTTGCGATTTAGTGTGTTTTAAAATGGCCATAATTAATCATTTATTTCCAGTTGTTATTCTTTATTATAGTTAAATAATATCAATAGATTGCAATTATTTGACCTTTGAAGTTAAACTAATGGTTAACATAATTTTAATAATCGGGAGCAGTGTGTTTAAACTCGAAGATCATTACCGAGAGCTACATCCTTTGGCGCAAGGTGGTATGAGTAAAGTATACCTTGGCATTGATTTAAAATTAGATCGACAAGTGGCGCTCAAGGTCATTGATTTATCATCTCCTATATCTGATAAAACCTTGTTGGAGGCTAAATTATTAGCGTGCTTTAATCATCCAAACATAGTGCAAATTTATAAAACTATTCAACATGACGAGCAATTGATTCTAGAGATGGAATATGTCAAAGGCACAACGCTTGAATGCTTAATTAAACAACAAAATCTTACACTACCAAAAAAACTTGAGTTGCTACTTGATATAACTCAAGGACTATTTGCAATACATCAACAGAATATTTTACACCTTGACCTCAAAGCAGCCAACGTATTGGTTAATGAAAGTGGCTCAGCTAAAATTGCTGATTTTGGTATTTCACAAATAAAAGACACTTTTCAAACTCAAGAAAACAGTAGTTTTGGTAGTTTAACAGCTATGTCGCCAGAGCAACTAAACGAGCAGCCGTTAGATTTTAGAAGTGACTTGTTTTCATTGGGGCTAATTGCTTACCAACTTTTTGCTAACCAACATCCATACATGGGGCAATCGCCCACACCTTCTAATAAATCAATTGCAGAACAAATAAAAAATAGTCGCTGCCGTGCTGATGCTTGTGCTATTGCGGATATTCCTGAGCCATTAGGATTATTGATAAATCGTCTTCTTTCATATCATGTAAAGCAACGTCCTGCATCGAGTGCTGAAGTTATTGAAGAGTTGAAGCATATCATGATGTTGCTAAATAATAATAGCGAGACGATTTCTCTGGCGGATATTCAGTTAGCAAGCAAACAGAAAAAATGGAAAGAATTTACTGTTTTTACATTATTATCGTGTATTGCTATTGGCCTTTTTTCAGTGAGTATTTGGTACTGGCAGGCAAATAAACCTAAAACTTACGTTGCAGTACTCCCCATTGAGTTTAGCAAAAAAACTAAGCTATTAGATTCTCAAAAGCAAGTGCTCAATCTGGCAATTAATGATGCTATTAGACAATATTTATTAGATACCTCAGGTTATGCGTTAATTTCTCAGATCGAAATTCGACAAACTCAAAAGTTATTAGGAGACAATTTAAGTTTGCCTATTTTAGGCAAAGCGCTTAATGCGGATCAGTTACTTACTACTCATTTAGACTGTACTCCATTGTCGTGTGATATTAATTTAAGTTTACTTGATGGTAAAACTGGCACTTTAGTTCGTGCTGAAAGAAGCGCGAGTGATACTGAGAATTACATGGGTATTTATAATGTAACAAGCAGCTTCATCGAAAAACTCTATACGGGTGATATTGCGACTAAACAAGCATTAAGAAAAGAGCGTGAATTTTTAGAGCGCTATGTAAGCTTGGTCAACGTTGTTTCAACTAACTCCCGAAATACTCTTTCTGTCATTGCAGATATAGAGGATTTAATATTACATAGCCCTGAATTTACACCTTTATATCCACTATACCGTAAAATTGTACTGCGTCATTATGATGAAACACTCAATCCTGAAGTGATAAAAAAACTAAAAATGACATTAGATACGCTTCCGAGCGCTTATCATGACAGCCCCGCTTATTTAATTGATTTGTTAGATATTTATCAACATGTTAAAGACAAGTACAACATGGATATAGTAATCGGAAAAATCCAAAAATCAGATATTGAAGAGTTTCAAAAGCAAACTTTGCTAGCTATTTATTATAAAAGAAGTGGTGAGTTAGAACGTTCATTAACTCATGCAAAGCTTGCTTATAAAATAAGACCGATGCTTATAACAACACGAAATTTAGCAATTGTTCATGTAATGCTCGGGGATAATAAAAAAGCATCTGAATATTTATCAAAAATATTAACACATATCCCAAATGATTTTTTTGCCTTGCAAACACTGGCTGATATTTCGCTGTTATCAGGAGATTTAGTTAAAGCAGAAGTAAATTATCAGCGATTAATTACGAGTTCGACAGCTATTTCATCAACATATTCAAATTACTCTATTGTGTTGTCTTTAAAAGGAGAGCTTACAGAAGCGCTATATTATGCGCAAAAGGCAGTGGAACTTTCGTCTAAAAATAGTACGCAACAGCTTAACTTGGCCGATATTTTATTTATGTTAGGTAAAAAGGATCAGGCTTCTGACATTTATAAAAACATAGATAAAGGGATTGCTGATGATACACAAGTTGTTGAACTCCTATTAGAAAAAGCGCAAGCGCAAGTTCATTTAGGTAAAAGCCAAAAGGCGATGATTAGCATTGATCGGGCTTTAAATCAAAACTCTGAATTAAGTGAAGTTTATTTTGTAAAAGCTATGGTTCAAACTATTTTAGGAGAAAAGTATTCAGCGGTGGCATCGATAGAACAAAGTATCAAAAAGGGCTGGAGTCCTGTGTTCTATCGGCTTATTTGGTTTAAACCGTTATGTACAGAGAATCAATTTAAAACACTCTTAGGTAAAGAGAATTATAATTCTCTCTGTACATAGGTCAGTTAGTCTGGTTCCATACCTTGAAGGATTACGCGCGGATCTTGAGAAAAATAACGCATTTTAGATTCCGAATTAGCTTTATTTTTCGCTACAAGGCGGAAGTTTACTTCATAATCTGCACTCTCACTTAGCAGGCCAGAAATAGCTTCATCTGGATTGTCAGCAAGTTTTGTTGCCAGCTCAGCAGGTAATGCGTGAGCAGGAATAATGCTTGAAATAGACACAATAAGTGATTGACCGCCATTTGCTACTATACTTGTTAATTGATAATTAAAATTATCTTTGGCATCAGAGAAATACGTGCCATTTTCAGCAAATTCCCATTCTGGGCAATCAGCCAATTCATAATATAAATTGACGGCTTGCCCTACCTTTAGTTTTTTATAATCAATACAAATATTTTCACTATCTCCACCCGTTGGGCTAGAAATGTCCCATTGTCCATCTTCTTTAGGAATAACTCGAAAGCTAAGATTACTCATTTTAATATCCTGTTTTAGGGTTAATAAATATCATTGTAGTTACTTTTGCAGCTTAAGTAAGCTGCGGTTATGTATAAAGCATATACTTAAGTGAGCTTAGCGCTTTTTTGTATATCACTGCCACAGAGTAAACTAATTATTTACTCGACAATTAACATCATTTAGCGCTTTGGTTGCCTTGCTATCAAGGTGGCGCACAAAACATTGTCCATCTTTAATCATTAACTCAAATTGATCGGGCATGTTGAGCTGCTTGCCCATAATAGGGTTACCCAAAGCACCTTTTTGATTAAGTCTATCAAGTGTCACCGTACTGCTTGTTAGAAATACGTCATCAGCCAATTGTACATGCGGACTATGAAGTAGCAGGGCGATAACTTCGGCGACAGCGGCACTATTAGGCTCTACTAATAATGCATGTTGCAGCTTAGGTGTCGACTCTGAGCTTTGTGCTGAGCATCCAGATAGTGCAATCGCTGTAATAATAGTGACTATTAATGAACGTATTTTCATAGTTTATCTCATGTTATCGCGAAGAATAATGTTTTGTTCAAGCATAGTTTGGATTCGCGTATCTTTTACCTCAGGGGTATCAGTAGATGATGCAAAACCGCGCATGCTGTTTATTGAGCTTGCTGCTGGGCAGCTGCCGGAGGTGCGATACTCTAATGCTGTTCTAAGCAGTCTTTCATCCGCACTACCTAGTTGCTTGGTAAAATCATCTGCAACGGCGCAGCCTTCAATGCGCATGGGTTGACGAGCGTTATCAACCGTATTTTGTGGTGCAAACCCATCTGAGTATTCACCAAAACCTTTATTATTCTGGCCAGTAAATTGAATAGTGAAATAAGTCGTATCACAATTATTGGTAGGGTAAAAACCATAGGGCTTACCACATGTACCAGAGCCAATTTGAATAACCTCTATATCAGCACCGCGTAACCCATTCATAATAGCCTCACTTGCAGAGCAAGTATTACTGGTGGTAAGTACATAAACACGATTTAGGTTTAGTGTAGGTAGTTGGCTGCCGCTTACAATACTTGCGCTTTTATCAAACCCTTTAAACTGATTAGTAAAGGGCATCGGCGTTATTGTTTCACCTGTTACAGGGTTTGTATTTGGATTTTTATCATTAAAGATTGTACGCTCAAAAAATTTACCTTGCGTGTTTGCGTTACCCGCAACCATGTAGGCAACTTGACTAGCCAATTCTAATAAGCCGCCGCCGTTGTAGCGTACATCAATCACTAAATCTTTAATATTACTCGCAGCAAGTTCGTTAAATGCATTATATAGTTGCTCTTCGGCAATCGCGTTGTGAGTATTAAATTGAAAATACCCTACATCACCACCGGCAAGGTCTGTGCGAACATTGATCACTGGTTGGGATGTTACATTTTGGGACGTAAGTGTAATGGTGCGATTTTCGTTAGTGCTGATATCTTTAAATATAAACTCGGTTACTTTCCCTGTTAGCTTTGGAAATAAGCCTGCATTAAGGGTACTAACATCACTAGCTGAAGTTGCATTAACAAAATCAATCCCATCGACTTCAACAAGCTCAAATCCACGTATTATATTTTGACTACTTGCTGGCGTATTTGGCTCGGTATAGGTAACAACGGCTTGTCGTGGGGCACTACTAGCGATTAATTTTATATTAAAGCCATAGCCATAACTAATGCCGGCTTGGTTTTGGCGCTCCCATTCATCGGTTGATAAAGTGAAATGAAAGTTATCTTTCTCAGCACCAGAGTCAGTAAGTTCGTTCGTTTTAAGCAGCTCAAAATAATCAGCTACTGCGCTGGTAAGCGCAGGGTCGGTATCTATAATTTCGTCGTACCACAGGTAAGTTTCGTTACTCCAAGAGCGCAGCCAGTTTTTTTCATTAATTGCTTGGCACTGCCCTTTAAACTGATTTGCATTAGCAAACGTACCGGAAACCCAGCTGGCATTATTTGTAGTTGTGCCAGTACCAGTACTCGTATCGGCTGAGCTTCCTCCACCGCCACACGCGACTAGAGTGCTAGCGAGTGTCAAAGGTAGAAGTATTTTTGCCATATTTAGTTTAGTTAGAGTGAACATGTAGAGGCTCGCTTTTTATACTGTTGAGTAAATATAGCGGTTTTTATTTATACTTGGTAGAGAAGTTTAGCGTTTTTGTAGCTTAATTGGTGCCAAGTGCCTTCACTATGGCATAAACCTGAATAAGAGTGCCATAAGTTGTTGTAGCTAATGTTGATTTGGCAAACGGGGAAGTTACTAGCAAACATAATGCGCTGCTCGCCAAACTGTTTTAAAATTGTGTTAAAGCATTCAATTTGTTGGTGATTATTTAATGCTAAAAGCTCAAAGCCTGAAAACTTTATAAAAATATTACAGTGCTTGGCTAGTTGTTTAATCGCTTGTTGCCAAAGCGCAGTATTGTTAGGTAATCCCGCATGGTTAATGACAATCTGTAATTGTGGGAGCTGTTTAGCGTAGTGAGCAATTTTTTCTGTCACCGGTATATTTTCAAGCTCAAACTGCGCTTCAAAATGTAATTTTAAATGACTTAGGTACTCTAGATTATCAAAGCAATTTTTATTGAGTAAGCGAGTTGCATCATTGCCTTCGGTTATATCCCTAATCCCAGCTAAATGAGTATGTTGAATATTTTTTAGTGCAGCAGAGAAATAATCAGTTTCTTGATCAATTTGCGCAAAACTAATTGCTTTAAAAGGTGTTTTTTTTAAGTGCGTGGTTAGCCAATGTAACTCATTTATTGGCGCATTATTATCAAACCCCGCTTCAATATGTACAAGACCTGCAAGTTTAAAATCGGTGCTTTGAATTAAATCTTCTTCGCTAACAGGCTGTTTTATTTTGTCTAAATTTGGCCATGCTGGTGGGGAAGCACCTTGTAACCATGAGTATTGGCCCTCACTTAAATTAAAAAAGTGTACATGTGGGTCAATTATTTTTGTACTCATTGGGCTGTATAGCCACCATCAATGCTTTGTAGGCTGCCAGTAATAAAGCTGGCATCGTCACTTGCTAAAAAACTGACAAGTGCCGCAACTTCGTCAGCTTGACCTAATCGATTTAGCGGTTGAAGGCTGGCTTCTTCGGCAACTATTTCAGCTTTGTTAGCGCCACTTTGCGCGCAGTACGCATCTATTGCATTGTGAAATAGTGGGGTCTCTATTGTGCCAGGACATACCGCATTTACACGAATATTAAAGCTGGCGTAATCAAGCGCTGTTGTTTTTGCCATTGAAGCAAGGGCATGTTTAGTTAAGTTATACGCAAACGAGTTTTGCTTACCTATAATTGCCTGATCAGAAGCAATTAATATAATAGAACCACTATTTTGGACTTTCATATTAGGTAGTACACTCTGTACGGCAGCGTAAGCACCTTTCACATTAAGTGCAAAAAGCGCATCGAGGGTTTGCTCATCGGTGCTTTCAATATTAGCGCTTAAGTGTTTTCCTGCGTTGGAAACAAGTACGTCAACACGTTGTGTTTGTTTACATATGGACATTATACAGTGGCGTACGGCAGCGACATCACTAACATCGCATAGATGAAATTCACCGCTGTCGCTAGGCTCTATATCAAGGTTGTGAACCTGATAGCCGTTGTGTAATAAACGCTTTACTACGGCTAAGCCAATACCTTTTGTACCGCCAGTGACAATCGCAACTTTAGACATACTTGCTCCTTTAGTGCTTATTAGTGCGAGTGACCACAACCGCCTTCAGCATGAACATGGCCATGAGAAAGTTCTTCATTTGTTGCTTCGCGAACAGAAACAACCTCAACAGCAAATGTTAGTGTTTTACCAGCAAATGGGTGGTTTAAATCACAGTCTGCGTTAAAACGGCCTACTTTAACAATCGTTACCTGATGGCGACCTTGATTAGAGGTAACCATAGCGGTCATGCCTGGTTTCCATACTTTAACATCACCTTGTAAGTGCTTTAGGGGAATGCGTTGAATTAAGTCGTCAACACGTTCGCCATAAGATTCACTTGGCTCTAATGTTACGCTAAATTTTTCGCCAGCGGCTTTTCCTTCAAGGGCTTTTTCTAAACCAGGAAGCATGCCTTCGCTGC
This sequence comes from Pseudoalteromonas aliena SW19, assembly GCF_014905615.1. Taxonomy (NCBI): domain Bacteria; kingdom Pseudomonadati; phylum Pseudomonadota; class Gammaproteobacteria; order Alteromonadales; family Pseudoalteromonadaceae; genus Pseudoalteromonas; species Pseudoalteromonas aliena. The sequence goes on along the minus strand of NZ_AQGU01000022.1, from coordinate 336,593 downwards.
CATGAATATAAGTAAGCGGTGCGTCGTTTGTACTCGTTTCAACTTGCTCACCCGCTTCGCTAAGGGTGTAATGAAATTCAACCGCTGAATTTTTACTAATTTGCATGCTTGTCTCTTTAAATTTTACTATGTTAGGAGGTGATTTTACGCGAAATAGAGTTGTTTATAAACTTAACGTGGTTGATTTAGTGTTTTTTGTAGATCTAATAGTAAATTCTTTTTTATTGGTATTGCTTTAGGTTTTTTTGCTTGGGGTATAAACATCACGAGTTGCGTACCAGGTTTTAATACACTCGATGCAGAGAGTTTATTCCATTTAGCTAAATCACTATGAGCTACATCATACAGCTGGCTGATTTCCCATAGATTATCACCTTGTTTTACCTCATAGTTTACTTCTATAGTGGGAATAACCAATTCTTTATGTTCAAGGTAGGGACTTATTTTATAGTCAACCGTAAGGGATTTTGGAAGCGTTTTTGGTTGCCCAACTAAGAGCTTTTCACCAACACTAATTAAGTTTGTTTGTTTATTATTAAGCTGTTTTAAGGCGATGACTGACATGTCGAGACGCCTTGCAATGCTATAAAGTGTATCGTTTTTTATTACTATGTATTCACCTGCAAAATTAGCCCTAAAAAATTGGCTTTTTAAAAGTGCTTCTTGTCTGATAGGGAGAAGTAAAGTGTGCGGGCCATTGGGTGAGCTTTGATTTTTTAAATAGCCTTGATTGAGCGCATGTAATTGTTTTGAACCTACACCTGAAAGTTTAGCGATCACCGAAAAATCAAATTGTTGACCGACATCCATTTGTGTAGTCAATGGTTTGTAAGCTAATTTTGGACGCTTGAGTGGTTTTTTCGGGTGTTTGACCAGGTAGCTCAATGCAAGTAGTTTAGGTACGTAATCGGCTGTTTCCTTGGGTAAGTTTAACGACCAATAATCGGTGCTTTTTCCTCTTTTTTTGTTTTTTTCAATTGCACGTTTTACGCGACCTTCGCCAGTATTATAAGCAGCAAGGGCATGTAACCAATTACCATCAAAACGTTTGTGTAAGTAGCTCAAATAATCAAGTGCCGCATCAGTTGAGGCGAGTACATCTTGACGACCGTCATACCATTGATCTGACTTTACACCAAAGTGATGTGCCGTTGCGGCTACTAGCTGCCATATGCCTACCGCTTGTTGCGATGATACGATTGTGGGTCTAAAGCCGCTTTCAACAAATGGCAGTAACGCGAGCTCCATGGGTAAGCCTTTTTTTTCAACCTTTTTCACAATGTGATAAAAATAGGGAGCGGCGCGCTTATTTACTGTGCGTAAATAATTTGGCTGTTTTAAATACCAGTTAATGCGCTTATTTAACGCAACGTTTTTATGAATTTTGAAATGCAGGTTATTTGCAACATGTACCCATAAGTCAGTTACTTGAGTTTGACGCTTTTTAATATCAGTTTGTTTAAGTGGCGATGGTGCTAGTTTAGAACTGCTTTGTTTTTTTTGTAATTCATTTTCAGATTGGTTATCTGCCTCATGGTGGGTAAGTATTTTTGGAGCATCTTGTAGCTCAGGCTCTGTACTCCCGCAACCAAATAAAAATAGACTTAAACAAAATAAAACCAAGCTGCGCATAGTGATCACTTTTATACATTCCTTTTATCATTTTAACACAATCCGTTGTGTTGAGTTATTTAGTGTTTTTAGCGCGGATTAGCCCAGCTTGTAAAAATAAATCACTCGATTTTTTGTTAAGTGTCTCTTCTGTATAAGGTTTCATAACTGATTCAGGGAACGACAGCACCAGCTTTTCTACAGTCTGGCCTTTATTGTTTTTTACATGCTCAGTAATGGCTGTTAAAAATAATAAAGGCTGTTTAAGCTGAGCTCTATTAAGCGTACCACCGTGGCCTGGAATAATTAAGCTGAGCTTTGAATCGTTTATATATTGCTTAAGAAGTGCTTGCCAGCTTTTGAGTTCACCGTGACCTGGATAAGGGAGCCAATCTACAGCATCACCTCCAATTAAAACACTGCCACCGTTAGTACTAATGGTTAAATCGCCATTGGTATGTGCTGCATGCGCATTAAGCGTTAGCTCAAAACCGCCTAAATCGAGCGTTTTGCTCTTATTGATAGCAATTTGAGGGGCATTAAGTTGATATTCTCGCCAGCGAAATAGTCGCTTTTTTGCTAACTCTAATTTCTCTCGCCACTGTGGTTGATCTTCTTTAGCAATATTGGCTAAGCGTTGGTAGCTGAGTTCTATACTTTTTTCATAATTATCAAGCTGATTAGTAAATGCTTTTTGATACACACTAAAGTTATCATTGACTCGTTGATGAACAATTAGTTTTGCGTCAGGATAAAAGTGCTGCATTACTGCCATGCCAAGTAAGTGATCATCATGGTAATGCGTAGCAACTAAATAACATAAAGGGGTTTTGAGGCGTTTTTTTAAATCATTAACTAATCGTTCTACACCAGCAAAATTTCCGCTCGCATCTACAAGTAGCGCACATTTTTTGCCCTCAATTAACACTTGATTTGAGTCGTAAAAGCGCAGTTTATCTTCTTGTTTTAAAAATTGAATGTTGGCATTAATTGTCTCCCAACTAACTGCTGCATGGGATAGAGGGGCTAAAAAGAGCAAAATATATGCTAGTAGTAAGTGCTTACATGAAGTGATTCTATTGGAATTAATTAACTTCATTTAATCTCTCAACGCTATATTATTTTAATTGCTCTTATAATAAACAAAAAGCGCAGTGTGCGCTTTTTATTTTTGATGTTTAGGGTCACTTGCCAAATATTGACTCAATTTATCAATAAGTTGGTCTTGTTGTTGCTGCTCAACTGTAGCCTGTGTATTTGCTTCTAGCAATTCATGGCTTAAGTTAAGCGCAGCCATAAGTAAGGCTTTTTGATCGCTTCTGACTGTTGAGCGTTTTTTCATTTTATCAACTAAGTCATTTAGATTTTTAGCTGCTGCTATTAATGCATCTTCTTGTCCTTCGGGACAAGCAAATTGCTGCTCTTTACCTAGCAACTCAACAGTGACCCGCTGGTTTTGCAGCTCAGACATTAGTTAGCCTGTTGTGCGCTTTGTAACTTATCTAGAAGACCCGATAACGTAGTGCTCGCATCTTTTTGTTTTTCTTCGTTTTCAAGAGCTTCCAACTGTAATAGTTCATTCTCGTCAATGAGTTTACTATTTTGATCTTTTAAGTTAGAAACATCTGTTTGTAATTGATTGTTACGATCAATTAAGGAATCGATCAGTTGTTCGAGTTGTTGAAGAGTATTGTTATTCATAAAGGCGCTCATATAACTGTAATTAATGTCATGCAAATGTAAAGCAAAGTGTGTTGATTTGCCAGCATTTACGGCGGTTTTAGCTGATTTTTCTTCTTCGTTAAGGGATAATTCAGCGTATGTGCTTTTTCATTCAGAAATGGTTCACTCTCAGTTGCCAAAGTATAGAGCTTATGGTTCACTGTTTTTTATTAAATAGCGTATGGCGAAAATAAACAATGCTTAGTTACAGACACTCATTTCATGCTGGTAATCCTGCTGATGTACTCAAACATTTAGTATTAGCACAGGTGCTAGGCTATCAAACGCTTAAAGATAAGCCGCTTGATTATATAGACACGCATTCGGGTGCTGGTTTTTTTGAATTAGCTGCAGCTGATGCACAAAAAACACAAGAATATCAAGATGGTATTCAAAAGCTATGGCAACATACAAGTAAGCACGCAGCATTGAATGATTACATTGAGTTAATTAAATCATTTAACGAAACGGATGCACTGGAGTTCTACCCAGGTTCGCCAAAAATAGCTGAACATTTTTTACGTCGCCAAGATAAAGGCTGGTTTTTTGAACTTCATCCGCGAGATCTATTGTTACTAGAAGAAAACATGCAAGGTAAGCGATCGATTCGTGTGCGTGGTGAAAATGGTTTTGCAGGATTAGTGGGATTACTACCACCAGCATCTCGTCGAGCGTGTGTATTGATTGACCCTCCTTACGAAATTAAAGATGATTATGAAACAGTTGTAGCGACTTTAATTAAAGCATATCAACGTTTTTCTACCGGCACTTATATGATTTGGTACCCAGTAGTAGATAGAGAGCGCATTAATAATATGGAACAAGGGTTAATAGATTCCGGCATGCAAAACATTCAATTGTTTGAACTAGGCACTGAAGAAGATACTGATGTGCATGGCATGACGGCATCTGGCATGATAGTCATTAATCCGCCTTGGAAGTTAAAACACACTATGGATGAAGTGTTACCAGAGTTAATGAGTTTATTGAGTAAACCAAGTGGTTTTTATCGTAGCGAACAGCTCGTTGATGAGTAGGTTTTTATCACTTTAGCTTATAAAAAGCGCTGTATTTACAGCGCTTTTTTTTGTCTTATTTTTTAACGAATTTAGTTAAAATAACAATACGCTGGCCGTCAACACGGCCTTCAATATGCTCAGGGTTACTTGTCAAACCAATATTACGTACAGCGGTTCCGCGTTTGGCGGTAAGGCTGCTACCTTTAACATCTAAATCTTTAATAAGTGTCACAGTATCACCCGCTTGAAGTACCACACCATTGCTATCAACATGTTTAACATCGTCATCTTCTGCAAGTGCTTTTTTAGCCCAAGTAAGCGTGTCTTCTTCAAGGTAAATCATGTCTAGTGCGTCTTGCGCCCAGCCATTGTCTGGTGCTAAGCGCGAAAGCATTCTATAAGCGACAACTTGTACTGCTGGCGTTTGGCTCCACATACTGTCGTTTAAGCAATGCCAATGTGTTGGTGTTAATTCGCTATTGCTTTCGATTTGATCTTTACATGTTTGGCATGTGTAAATGCATTTATCTGAGTGGGTGTCTGTTACAGGAGGGACTTCGTAAACAGCTAGATGATCAGTTGCTGCACACAATTCACATTGGCTATTACTGCGTTCAATTAAGGCTTTTTCAATACTCATGGAGGCTCTTTTTCAGTGAGTTAACATTTTTATTTATTATACCCCAGCAGAGTCGCTTTGTGTTATATACCCCTTCATTTTGTATGGTTATAGTGTGCAACAAGCGAGTTTTTAATATAGGTCTGCGTAATTATACCAATTTTATTAAAAACATGATCATTCTAGCGTATTAAATAACTCACTAACTACGTTAAAAATTATGATACATAGAACAACTATGTATCATAATTTTAGCCTTGTTATTGCGCTATTTTCTTATCGCCATAATAGATCACTAATTTAATGCAATTGGTATTAAGTAAAACCTCTTAATTGAGAAATTGTCACAGGGATTAAGATATTTTTACTATACTTTTAATATGTCATCTGTATTAAAGTGACTATATTGAGTGTTATTTGCAAATATGAACTTACAGGCTAAACCTATTGAAAGTGTCTAATACACCTAATTCAACTCCTTCTATAACGCAATATGTTGCTAGGCAGCCCATATTTAATATTGAAAAAGAACTATTTGCATATGAGCTGCTATATAGAAACTCGCCAAATAACGCTTTTCCAGTAGGTACAAGTGATCAGCACGCCACCAGTCGTTTATTTTTTAATACACTTATGTTGGTGGGGCCTGAGAAACTTACCGCCAATCAACTGGCGTTTATAAACTTATCTACGGATGCATTGCTTGATGATTTTCCAAAATTATTAAATCCAGACACCACCGTTATTGAAATAGTCGAACGTGCAGTAAATATTGCGGCGGTTGCTAATCGTGTGCGTGCACTTAAAAAGGACGGATATATTTTTGCGCTCGATGATTATGATGGTGATGCTAAGTGGGAGCCACTATTAGCGCTTGTTAGTTATATTAAAATAGAAGCAGATGAACCCATTATAAAAACGACTATATGGGTCAAAAAGCTTAAACGTAATTATCCACACTGTAAGATTATTGTTGAACGTATAGAAACGCACCAGCAATTTTTATTATTAAAAGCGGCTGGATGCGATTATTTTCAAGGGTTCTTTTTTTCTCAACCTGAGATGATTTCCTATAGTGGTGTCGATCCATCTAAAGCAAGTGTATTTGACTTATTGAAATCGGTTTCAAAAGCGTCTTTGTGCTTTGAAGAAATACACCAACGTGTGGCTAAAGATATAGGGATCACCACGCGCATATTAAAGTTGGCCAATGCACGTTCAGGTAATGCTAGTTTGGTCATTACTTCTATCTCACAAGCTGTAGTTTACTTAGGCGAAGATGTTATTCGTCAATTCGTTCGAGTGTTGGCTTTGAGTGATTTGGGTATTGATAAACCGACTGAATTAACTAAATTTGCACTTGTACGAGCAAGGCTTATGGAGCTAATTTTAAGTGAAAGTGATAAAGAGCTAGCTGAAAAAGCTTACTTGGTAGGCTTGTTTTCGATGCTTGATGCTATTTTGGATATAGAGCTAAAGGTAATAGTGGAAGAGTTTACACTCGATGAAAGCATTAGTGCTGCGTTATTAGTAGGTGCAGGCGCTTTGGGTGATTGTTTAATGCTGGTTAAAGCGATAGAAGGACAAGATTGGTCATTGGTTGATTCAACACTTCAACAGATCAATTCGCAACTTTCGATTGAGGAACTTTATAACTTTATTTTAGAGTCGATGCTTTATAGTGACGATGTGATAGAGGTTATGGTTGATTAAGTATGCGTAATTGGTTGTCTGTTTTAAGTATTATAATTGCGATAGGTTTATTGTTGCCAGGAATTACAAAGCCGATATTAACAATAGAAGGTAGTATAGATAAATCAAAGCTAGCGCAAGCGGGTATTGAAATGCTGGCTGAAGAGGGCGATGGCCGTACTCGTAGTATGCTAATGATGTTTTCGAACATGTTAGGGCTTGATAAGTTAGAAGGCGAGATTAGCGCCTATAACAAAACACAAAGTATTTTAGGCACAGTTAAAGAGCTTGCTAATAACAATAATCTATTTGTAGCCGCTTTAGTGGGGTTGTTTTCTATTGTTATTCCAAGTTTGAAGCTATTATTACAATTGCTCTATTGTTGCCTACCTTTGAATGGATTTAAGCAAAAGCTCGGTCTGGTTATTTGTGCATTAAGTAAGTGGAGCATGGTTGATGTATTTGTTATTGCATTAATAGTGACTTACTTAGCAGGTAACGCTCATGGTAAAAGTGGTGAGCTACTTGTTATGAATGCACAATTTGGTGAAGGGTTTTGGTATTTTAGCGCATATTGTATATTTGCAATTATCGCCAGTAACTTGATCAAAACACCCGATAAACCGCAATCTACATAATTAAAGTGTTTGTGGTTGCCGTTTGGTTACCTTACAATCGTTTTGAAATTTATTAAAGGGCATAATGTTGCAACGTTTTTACTCTAGTTTACTCATGATAACTTTGCTACTCACTTTTGTGGGTCAGGCAGTTGCGTCTGTAGCTATGGTATGCGAAATGCCACATATGCTAACTAAAACAGCAATGCATGCCCAAATGCCAATGACACAAAGTAGTGATGCAACAGCTGTCGCTAGCATGTCTGAAAATATGATACAGATGGATTGTTGCGACGACGAAAGTACGCCAAAAAATGATTGTAAATGCCCTATGAGTGGCTGCGCAGCTAATTCAATGCTTAATGTTGATACTTTATTTAGCGTTACTTTACTTGAATCTGAAAAAGTAAATGTACGTGTATTTACTACACAAATTAATATACCTCGTTCACTCTATCGCCCTCCTATATCTGCTTAATAGCAGGATAGGTGTATGTAAAAATTGCGGTAACCCCGTTTATTGGTAACCCTTAAACACCTTTTTTGCTTCCTAATTTAAGATTTTCTTTTATTTTTAGATGGAGCAGGTGATGAACCACGCTGTAAGTATTAAAGTCGTATTATGTAGTGTTATGTTATTTAGCACCGCTGTTAATGCGCAAAACAATTCAAATAACCTAAATACAGATATGCTAAAGCAAGTCAGTAATGAGCAAACGCTTAGCTTAACGCAAGCGCTTAATTATGCGCTAACGCATGAGCCATGGCTAAAAGCGAATAGCTACCAAGAAGATGCAGTAATAGCGCAAAGCATTGTCGCAGGCACCTTACCCGATCCTGTTTTAACGGTTGGCTTACTCAACTTACCTACTAACGGTTATGCGTTTGATCAAGAAGGGATGACGCAGCTTAAAATTGATTTAAGCCAAAAGTTTAGTCGAGGAGATAGCTTAGCGCTTAAACAAAAAGCATTAGCACAGTCTGCGCAGCAGTACCCTTGGCAGCGCGCCGATCGCTTAGCACAAGTAAAAGCAATTGTGATTGAGTCGTGGTTAAACGCGTATCGTGCTCAGCGTAGTATTGCTTTAATTGAGCAAGATAAAGGGCTATTTACTCAACTTATTGACATTACCGAAGCAAGCTACGCAAGTACCTTAGGTAAAACACGTCAGCAAGATATTATTCGTGCGCAATTAGAGCTCACCCGTCTTGAAGATAAGCTGGTTATGCTTGAGCAGCAATTTGAAAGTGCTAAAAACCGTTTAGCACAGTGGTTACCTATTAATATGCTTATGCAGCCTTTAAATGCCGAGTTTACTAAAACCACAGGGCTGGTTGATTTTTCGAGCCTTGAATTTGATGAACTAATACAGTTACTCATGGCGCATCCCGCAATTATTGCGCTAGAGAAAACGGTCACAGCAAAGCAAACCGAAGTTGCGCTCGCTAAGCAAAGCTACAAACCTCAAATGGGTGTTAATGTAGGTTATGGTTATCGAGATGATACCCCGATGGGGGAGTCGCGAGCTGATTTACTCTCGGTAGGGTTTAGTATTGATTTGCCATTGTTTACTGATAACAGACAAGATCAACAGGTTAAATCGGCTATTGCTAGTGCTGAGGCCTCTAAAACACAAAAGTTAGTGGCACTTCAAAAACTCAAGGGCATGTACTTTAAGGCGTTTAGCCAACTCGCTCGTTTGCAAAAACGCGATGCGCTTTATCAAAATACGTTATTACCGCAAATGTCAGAGCAATCTCAAGCAACACTTAATGCTTATACGCGCGACGACGGGGATTTTTCTGACGTGATGCGCGCGCGCATTAGTGAACTTAACGCCAAAATTGACGCACTTAATATTCAAGTAGATCAACATATTATTACCGCCCGCCTTAATTATTATGCAAGTAGCTTAGACACCCAAGTAATGGCAGAACAAACTGGAGAATTGCACAATGAATACTAATTTAAAGTTACTTGTTGCCGCCTTAGTTGGCGCAGGCGCCTTTGGGTTAATAGGCGGCTTGGTAATGCAATTTTTACCTAGCAACTCGGCAATGAATGAACAGCAAAATGCTAACAAACAACCCTTATATTGGGTAGCCCCTATGGATAGTAATTACAGGCGTGACACGCCAGGGCTGTCGCCAATGGGAATGGATTTAGTCCCTGTGTATGAAAACGATAGCAACGCTCAGGATGGACCTGGTGCTGTAACTATTTCGCCTGCAGTCATTAATAACTTGGGTGTAAGAACCGCCAAAGTAGAGCTTAAAACACTTCACAGCGATATAAATACAGTGGGTTACGTGCAATATAACCAAGATCAACTTATTCATATTCATCCGCGCGTAGAAGGCTGGATTGAAAGCTTATACGTTAAAGCGCAAGGTGCACAAGTTAAAGCCGGTGAGCCTTTATATACTTTGTACTCACCACAGTTAGTGAACGCACAGGAAGAGTTTTTACTGGCGGTTAATCGTAATAATAGCGTGTTAATTCGCGCTGCAAAGGCGCGTTTAGAGTCGTTAAACGTGTCTGCTGGATTTATTGGGCGTTTGCAAAAAAATAAAAAGATAATGCAAAATATTACTTTTTACGCAAAGCAAAGTGGTGTGGTAGATGAGCTAAATGTGCGAGAAGGATTTTACGTAAAACCCGGCACATCAATGATGAGCATTGCTCAGCTTGATGAAATCTGGGTAGAGGCACAAGTGTTCGAGCGCCAATCAGATCTGGTTAGCGTGGGCTTACCTGTAACGATGACGCTTGATTACTTAAAAGGTCAAAAGTGGCTGGGTAAGGTTGATTACATTTACCCCGCGCTTGATGCTAAAAATCGGACGCTGCGTGTCAGGCTTAGATTTAATAATGTAGATCATCGGTTAAAGCCAAACATGTTCGCGCAAGTGAGCATTCACGCTAAAGCGAGTAAGGCGCAATTTACAGTCCCTAAAGAAGCGGTAATTCGCACGCAGCATCAAAACCGTGTGGTTATTGCATTAGGCGAGGGTCGTTTTAAATCGGTAGAAGTCGAAGTTGGGCAAATTAATAGTAATGAAGCAGTCATTTTGTCTGGTGTAACGACAGGTGACACGGTAGTGGCATCAGCACAATTTTTAATAGACTCTGAATCGAGTAAAAGCTCTGACTTTAAAAAAATGGAAATGGCTAGTTCTGGTATCAACTCAGGTATGAGTTCAGGCCCGAATACGGATATGCAGCCACAAAGCGCCACGGTTAACGGCACTATTAACGCCATAGATACACAAAACCGTATTATTAATATTAGCCGAGAAGCCATTAAAAAATGGAATCGAGAACCCGGCACAATGGACTTTGTATTAGCGCCTGATATTGACATTACCAAGTTTGAAAATGCCCAGTATATTAATTTTACTTTTAGCATTATTAATAATGAATTTGTAATTACTAAAGCGCAAAACGCAGAGCCGATTGATCATTTTACTATGCAACCTATGCAACACAGTTCTCACTAGGAGCCATTATGATAACTGCTATTATTCGCTGGTCTGTTGGCAATCGCTTTTTTGTGTTGTTGCTTACATTAATTTTACTGGGTGGAGGATTGTTTGCACTAAAAAATACGCCCGTGGATGCCTTGCCTGACTTATCTGATGTTCAGGTCATTATAAAAACCACTTACCCGGGGCAAGCGCCGCAAGTAGTGCAAGACCAAGTCACATTTCCGCTCACCACAGCAATGCTTTCTGTGCCGGGTGCGCAAACCGTAAGGGGTTTTTCGTTTTTTGGTGACTCGTACGTTTACGTTATTTTTGACGAAAAAACTGATTTGTATTGGGCGCGTAGCCGAGTACAAGAATACCTAAGCCAAGTAGCAAGTAGATTACCCGATAGCGCTACGCCAGAGCTTGGTCCTGATGCGACAGGGGTCGGTTGGATTTATTTATACGCACTCGTTGATAAAACAAATAAACACGATATTAGTCAGCTACGAAGCTTACAAGATTGGTTTTTAAAGTTTGAGCTACAAACTGTGCCCGGTGTCTCTGAAGTGGCTGCTGTTGGTGGCATGGTTAAGCAATACCAAGTCAATGTAGAGCCTGATAAATTACGTGCATATGGTATCCCGCTTAGCCTTATTCAAACTGCTATCCAGCAAGGCAACCAAGAGATGGGCGCCTCGGTAGTTGAAATGGCTGAAGCTGAATACATGGTAACAAGCACAGGCTACATTAAGAGTGTTGCCGACTTGGAAGCTATTCCGCTTGGTGTAAACGCCAACGGTACTGCGCTGCAATTACGCGATGTAGCCGATATTAGAGTCGGACCGCAAATGCGCCGTGGTATTGCAGAGCTTAATGGCGAAGGCGAGGTAACCGGCGGCATTGTTATTATGCGCTATGGCGAAAATGCACAAAAAACCATTGAGCTCGTAAAAGCAAAATTAGAATCGCTTAAAAAGGGATTACCAGAGGGCGTTGAAATAGTCCCAGTGTACGATCGCTCCAACTTAATAAATAACGCGGTAGATAATTTAACAAGTAAGCTAATTGAAGAGCTTATTGTAGTTGCCTTAGTGTGTGTGGTGTTTTTGTTTCATGTGCGCTCATCGCTGGTGGCGATTATTACGTTACCGCTTGGGATTTTAACGGCATTTATAATTATGTATTGGCAGGGGATTAACGCCAATATTATGTCTTTAGGAGGAATTGCAATAGCGATAGGCGCAATGACTGACGGTGCTATCGTCATGATTGAAAATATGCATAAACATATGGAAAAAACGCCCCTTACCAACGAAAATCGCTGGGAAGTTGTGGCTAAATCGGCGAGTGAAGTGGGCCCTGCATTATTTTTTAGTTTATTAATTATTACTGTCAGCTTTATGCCGGTATTTATTTTAGAAGCGCAAGAAGGGCGTATGTTTGCGCCACTCGCTTACACTAAAACCTATGCGATGGCGGCTTCTGCTGGGCTTGCGATTACCTTGGTGCCGGTATTAATGGGTTACTTTATTAGAGGTAAAGTCATTTCGGAGCAAAAAAATCCAGTTAACCGATTACTTGTTGCAGGGTATCGTCCACTCCTTAACTGGGTGCTTAAATTTCCAAAAATGACATTGGTACTCGCGGTGGTTGTTTCTGCTATTGGCTTTTACCCGGTAAATAAAATAGGCAGTGAATTTATTCCGCCACTCGATGAGGGCGATTTAATGTATATGCCCACAACGTATCCTGGTTTATCGGTAGGTAAAGCACGCGAAATACTACAGCAAACCGACAAGTTAATAGCCACAGTACCCGAGGTTAAAACGGTATTTGGTAAAGTTGGGCGAGCAGAAACCGCAACAGATCCTGCGCCGCTTACAATGATAGAGACGTTTATTCAGCTAAAGCCCAAAGATGAGTGGCGCGAGGGTATGACGCTTGAAAAACTTAAAAAAGAACTCGACGGTTTAGTTAAATTTCCGGGGCTGACTAATGCGTGGGTTATGCCGATTAAAACACGTATCGATATGCTTGCAACGGGTATTAAAACGCCTGTGGGAATTAAAGTTGCGGGACCAAAGTTGAGCGAAATTCAAAAAATTGGTCAACAAATAGAAGTGCTTTTAAAAGATGTGCAAGGCACCGCATCGGTTTACTCAGAGCGCGTAGCCGGTGGACGTTACATAAAAGTAGATATAAATCGTGAAAAAGCCGCGCGTTATAGCTTAAACATTAGCGACGTACAGCAAGTTATATCGACTGCAATAGGTGGTACAAACGTAACACAAACGGTAGAAGGGCAAGAGCGTTACCCTGTTAATTTACGTTATCCGCAGGCATACAGAGACTCGCCAGAAGAGTTAATGTTGTTACCTATTGTAACGTCTACAGGGCAGCGTATAGCACTTGGTGATGTAGCCGATGTATTTATTGAAGATGGACCGCCTGGTATAAAAAGCGAAAATGCACGTTTAAACGGTTGGAGTTTTATTGATATAGATGGCGTTGATATTGGTACTTACGTTGAGCACGCTCAGCAAGTGCTCGATAAAGACCTAATACTACCTGCTGGCTACTCAATTACGTGGGCTGGGCAGTATGAATACATGCAGCGCGCTAAAGAAAAACTGACTTATGTATTACCACTTACATTAGCGATTATTATTGTATTGCTTTACCTTAATTTTAGAAGCTTTGCTGAGGTCACTATTATTATGGCTACGTTGCCACTGGCAATGATTGGTGGCGTATGGCTAATGTATTTAGAGGGCTTTAACTTTTCAGTTGCAGTAGGTGTAGGCTTTATTGCCTTAGCTGGGGTAGCGGTAGAAATTGGGGTCATTATGTTGGTGTATTTAAACCAAGCCTATCAAGAAAAGTGCCTCGAAGCAGAGCAAGCCGAAAAACCGCTTAGTTTAGTGCAATTACAGCAAGCTATTATTGAAGGAGCAGGGCTTCGAGTTCGCCCTGTAATGATGACAGTTGCGACAATTATTATTGGCTTGCTGCCTGTGCTTTATGGCACGGGCACCGGAAGCGAAGTAATGAGCCGAATAGCAGCGCCTATGGTTGGCGGTATGGGCAGTGCAATTGTACTCACCTTACTTGTTATTCCTGCGGTGTATTTTTTATGGCGTAAAAAAGGTCTTCAATAAATTAAATATATAGAGCAATACACTTACATATTGCTCTATAAAAGTTACTTATAATTTGTAAGTTGTTCTATAAAATAGTTATATATTACCACCTTGAAATTCAAGTGATTGTTTTATAGGTCTTTTTAGTTGGCACGTTATACGCAGAGTATTACTTATACAGTCAACAAGTAAGGAATGCACATGCAAGTTAAAACAATTAAAGGGGTATACGATTGGACCGTTTTGTTTCATACACAAATGGCGGCAAATTTTCATAGTGTCAAAGGTATACTCGATGAACATAACGCGATGCTGGTGGACTATTACTTAAATTACGAAAAAAAACTAGCTGAAGATTTAGTCGGGTTTAAGGCGATAACCGAAATAAATACGCTCGATACTTATAGTTACGAATACTTTGCTAAAAACCCTGAATTAATTACATTTCAAGATATTAGTAAAGATCAGCAATTTGATGAAAAAGTTATTCAAGGCTACTTAGCACAACAGCATCAAAAAGTGATTGAGTTGTACGAATACTTACTTGAACGCGCTAAAACAGATAACGGCCAAGAAAAACTCCAGCAAATATTAGAGCTTGAAAAGCAAGGCATAAAGCAAATGATGCAAAGCACTAACCGTCATATGGACATGTAATGCCAATTTTATTAAAAAAATGAGCATTCAAGCGTATTAAATAACTCACTAACTACGTTAAAAATTATTTATAGTCGACTGCATGGATGCAGAGCAATGCAGGGAGCAATTGCCGAGAACAACTACATACCATAATTTTAGCCTTGTTATTGAGCTATTTTCTTATCGCTATAATAGCTTACAAATTTAATGCAATTGTATAAATTATGTAACTATGAACACTTTGTGTGATGCAAGGGTTTAGTTTTTTATTGATTCTAAATTTGGGTCTAAAAGTTGTTTTTTATTAGCAAGGGAATGCTGCTTTCCAACAAAAAAATTTAATCCATGTTTGTCTAATAGTGCTCTGAAATTCAGTATGGACGGACCTTTAGCAATTACTTTCATTTTTTTTAGTTGAGTAATTGCTAGTACTCCTTGAAGTTGGAAATCGTAACTTTGTTGTTGTAATACGCGCTTACTAAACGTTGAGCTTAGTAATAGATAATCAAAGTTAACATCAGTCAATAAATTAAGCTCACACCTATCTTTGGCAAAGTTATTCAGCCCAATTGAGTAACCAAGTAGCGAAAGCTTCTTAAGGTTTTCGAGCTGTATTGCACATGCTTGGCGAATTTCTTGTTCATCAAATAGTAAGCAGAGTTGGCTTTGACCTTGTTGCTTACTAAGCACTTCGGTAAATAAAGTAAATTCATGCAATCCTAGCAATAGACTTGAGCATGGTACTAATGCCATTTTTATATTCGCATTTACGGCTTTAGTGAAGGCGCGTTGTAGTAGCTGCAACTCCACTTGTACGTGCTGCTCTTGATCGACTGCAAACTTTTTTAAAATATCAAAACTAGTACAACCAAGTATTGGGTGCTCCCCAAATGCTTCAAATAATGATTCTGATTGATGCTGTTCATTTAAAGTAATTATTTCAGAGCTTCTAAAGCTCATAGGTAATGCGTCAAGATGATGAAGAGTTTGCTGTTCTTGCTCTGGCACAGACTGGGTTAATAAAGGATGGAATAACTCGTATCGGTTTTTCCCAGAATTTTTGGCGTAGTACATAGCAGCATCAGCATCACGGATAATTTCGTCGGTATGTTTATAATCGAGTCTCGAGTAAGTTATACCAATACTCGCACCACTTTTTAAAGAGGTGTCTTTTAAGCTAAATGGCATTTTCATTAAATCGATAATACGATTAGCAACATCTTCTGCCTGCTGTGGCTCGGTTAGATGGGTTAGCAAAATAACAAACTCATCTCCACCTAAGCGCGCTAATAAATCGTGGTCACGTATACATTGCGAAAATAACTCACCAACATTTATTAAAAATTGATCACCTGCTTGATGTCCTAGCTGGTCGTTTATATCTTTAAATTTATCTAAATCAATGAACAACACGGCAAAATGGTGTTCAGGGAAACGTTGATAGTGCTGTAATGTTTTTTCGAGTTGAGTTAAAAACAAGCTGCGATTAGGTAGACTGGTAAGCGAGTCATGATGCGCATCATGATAAAGTTGTTGCTCTATTTTCTTTCGCTCATCTATTTGCATTTGTAAGTGTAAGTTTGTTTGGCGTAACTCCTTGGTTTTTTCGTTTACTCTAGACTCTAATTCATGGTAGCTTTTCTTAAGAGCTTGATTAGCGAGCTTTGTTTGCAATACCGCTGCAATTTGGTGAGAGACAAAGGTTATTAGTTCACAATCATCTTGGCTAAAAATATGTTTGTTATTGTAAGCCTGACAAACAATAAGGCCAATTACACCTTGTGATGTTTTAAGTGGAGATCCTA
This sequence comes from Pseudoalteromonas aliena SW19, assembly GCF_014905615.1. NCBI lineage: Bacteria > Pseudomonadati > Pseudomonadota > Gammaproteobacteria > Alteromonadales > Pseudoalteromonadaceae > Pseudoalteromonas > Pseudoalteromonas aliena. Next base: position 320,258 of record NZ_AQGU01000022.1, on the reverse strand, counting down.
ACCAACTGGTGGCTTTTTGTTCTTTTTGTACCGACTGGCTACGTTGTACCGTACCACTTTCTAATAACTCTTTAGCTCGACAAGGGTGTATAAGTTGAGTTTCTTCAGTACTAATTACCAGTTCGCTGTAACCTTTCGAAAAGCGTCTTGGTAATGTGTTTTCTTTAAATTCATCGACACAGTAGGGAAAGTTTATCCAACCGGATTCTTTATCATAAAGCGCAATATATAAATTTTCAGCGTAGGTAATTGTTTTTATTATTTCGTGTATTTTGAAGTAAGCATCATTAATATTTTTAGCTTGAGTCGCCAGTTCTGATATCTTAAATAAAATTTGCTGGCGTTGCAGGGCATGTTTACGTTGCTCAATTTCAATGTTGAGCGCGTCGTTACTATGCGTTAGTGCACGAGTTCTTATTTTAACTTCAGACTCAAGAAGCTCACGTTTTTTTACACGCTCTATAGCCGTAGCTAAATAAAGCGACATAACCTCAAGTAGCTGTATTTGTTGTGAACTATATGTTTGCTGCGTATCGTAGCTTTGCGCTGCTAACACACCAATAATATTTCTTTCTTGGTAAACAGGTACTCCTACCCAATGTTCTGCAGGCGTTCCCATTGCTTTAAATAGACCTTGATCCGCTGCCTCTTGCATTTGCTGTTTGGTAAAGTGAGTTGTTTTACCTTGCTTAAATACGTATCCAGTTACCCCTTTATCAAAACAATTAGGTTGATTAAGGGCAACGGCAATTGCGTCTTTTTCATCTGAAAAATAAGAAAGCTCTAACGATTGGCTGTGTTGATCTAACAACACGACATAAAAACTTTTACTGGGAACGTACTTTTGCAAAATATCGTGAATGGCGGGGTAGAGTAAGGTTAGCTCGGCAACAGTGCTTGCTTGCTCTGATAATTGGATAAGAGCATTTTGTAAATGATGCGATTGCTTGTATTTTTCTAATAGCGTTTTAAGACGTTTATTTTGATACGCTAATTTACAATGCGCTGAGCGTTTATCTTCCAATGATGTAACCGGCTATTTTTATTGTATAGTTATTAGCCTTATACTTTCATTTTTAGCGTTCACCGTCAAGTTGATATTATCGTAAAGTAGTCGCTAAAAGTGCTAAATTAGGCATTAAAAAAGGCTTACCTGTCGGTAAACCTTTTTATTTTAAAAACATTTTGTTTATTTAGATGACATAAAATCGATAGCTGCGCTAATTTCATCATCAGAACAATCCATACATGTACCTTTAGGAGGCATTGCGTTGAATCCGTTAAGTGCATGATCGAGTAAAATATCTTTACCTTTGGCTATACGTGGAGCCCAATCGTCAGCTGATTTTGGTGCACCTAATGCGCCTGTGCCATGACATGCAAAGCAAGAGCTTTGATATACTTGTTCGCCAGAACGGGGGCCAGTAGGTACGGCAGCTGCAGCGGCTTTATCACCTTCAAGATATACTGCACCAATTGGCGCGAGACGTTTTTTAATTGCATCTTCAGTCATAGAGTTATCATATGGCTGTGCGTATGCGGTGGTTGCTAGCAATAATAATGCTGCAGCTGTTAATTTTTTCATTTTGCTTTGCCCACTTCGATTTGAACGTGATCAATCACGATATAGATGACGGAAATTGAACCGATTATAACTCTCTGGCGCAATTTATAAAATGCTAAGAGACGTTTTTATTAATAAAACTGAATACTTTTTGCGTTAACGCAATAAATTTAATAATTTTTTCTTTTTGTTTAGCAATAAAATAAACGTAGTTAATTATAAACAAGTAAACGATCTTAAGATCAAAGTTAGTTTATAGCCAATACGCTACTAACAAGCTTTTCGATCCCAGCATCTGCGTCAAGAATAGTTTGAGCCAACATATAAGCAGGTGTAGTCACTAGTTTGTTCGATTGATCAATAACGACATTATTAACCTCGCAGTTAATATGTGTTGCGCCCAATAAGCTAAGTGCTTGTGCAGTATCAGGATCGTTGCCAATAGTAAGTTGAGCATTGTTGTAAATAAAAGGGATTAAAGCCGGTGCAATACACATATAACCAGCAGGTTTTTTTGCTTGAGCAAATGCTTTACAAGCATTAAGTACGTCATTATTAATAGAGGCTTGAATGCCTTTAACGGCAAAGTTGCATAAGTTTTTCGCAGCGCCAAAACCACCAGGAACAATTAGCGCATCAAACTGAGTAATATCGAGCTCAATCAGTGATTTGACTTCACCTCGCGCAATGCGAGCGGCTTCAGTTAATACATTTCGTTTATCAGTCATTACTTCGCCGGTTAAATGATTAACTGTGTGAAGTTGTTCGATATCCGGTGCAAAACATTGATAAGTGGCACCATTTTTAGCTATGTGTAACAAAGTTAAAATTGCTTCATTAATTTCACTACCATCGTATACGCCACACCCTGCTAATATTACAGCTACGTTTTTCATGCTTCTGTGCTCCTTAATTGAATTTTCTAGGTGTATAGTTTGAAGTTTAACATGGACGAAATTTTTCGTTTAAATAAAATTTAGTATAAAAAACGTTCGCTAAGTAAGTTGTTGCGCGGTATATGCCATTCGCTAGTTATACTCTATGAAAAAAAGTATAAAGGATCGCTATGATCTTTGATCCATTATGCTAGAATACTCCTCCGGTTATTCAAATGGATAGGAATAATCAAAGTGAGTAACAATATAAACGGTTATTAAAAAACCTTTTTCCACATTGGTTTAAAATAATAAAAAAAGAACCTCGTATTATCTTTTTTAAACAAAAACAAGTAGTTAAAGTATTTTCTAAGCATTTTAAAATGCTTTGGGAGGATAGCTTGTGGCTGTTATCTACACACTTATCCACAGCTTGCTCTAGTTTTAATAACACGATAAGCAGTAATTCTCTGTCGTTTTATTTACTACCTTATGGCATGCTTATAATTACCTTAATTTTTTGCATTTAGGATCCAAATTCACCATGGCTCAGATCCCCGAAAACCCACTTATTTTAGTTGATGGCTCGTCATATTTATTTCGTGCTTATCATTCTCCGCCGCATTTAACTAATTCTAAAGGTGAGGCTACGGGCGCTATTTATGGCGTGATCAATATGCTTAAAAGCTTGATCAGGCAATATGATCCCTCACATATGGTGGTTATATTTGACGCTAAAGGCAAAACGTTTCGTAATGATATGTACAGCGAATATAAAGCAAATCGTCCGCCAATGCCGGATGACTTACGCACTCAAATAGCACCGATACACAGTATTATTAAAGCGATGGGCTTTCCGCTAATTAGTATTGAAGGCGTTGAAGCTGATGATGTTATTGGTACATTTGCACGTATAGCATCAGAGCAAAAGCGCCATGTACTCGTCTCTACTGGCGATAAAGATATGGCGCAGCTTGTTAATGAACACGTTACGCTAATAAACACGATGACCGACAGTATTTCAGATCCCGTCACCGTGGTTGAAAAGTTTGGTGTAGGCCCCGAACTTATTATTGATTACTTAGCATTAATGGGCGACAAGGTTGATAACATTCCGGGCGTTGAAGGTTGTGGCCCTAAAACTGCGGTTAAATGGTTAGAAAAGTATGGCTCTCTTCAAGGTGTAATGGATAACGCCAGTGAGATTAAAGGTAAAATAGGTGAAAAGTTAGCAATTGCGCTTGATCATCTGCCTTTAAGCTACGAACTTGCAACTATTAAGTGCGATGTTGAAGTGGAATCTGATCTTGATACATTCAAACTTCAAGAGCCTAACAAAGACGAATTAATTGCATTATATGGTGAGTGCGAATTCCGTCGTTGGTTAGCTGAGTTACTTGATAACCCTAAAGATGCTGAAGGTCACTTAGCAGTACCTACCGAAGCTACTGAATTACCAAAAGTAGAAGATGCTCATTACGAAACGATTTTGACGCAAGCGCAGTTTGATACATTAATAGATCAATTAAATAGTGCTGAGTTATTTGCGTTTGATACTGAAACAACAAGCCTCGATTACATGAAAGCGCAATTGGTGGGCATGAGCTTTGCCGTAAAAGCGGGTGAAGCTGCTTATTTGCCGGTAGCGCATGACTACCCGGGTGCACCAGAACAATTAAGCCTTGAATTTGTAATGCAAAAATTGGGTCCAATTTTGGCAGATGCAAACAAAGCTAAAGTAGGGCAAAACCTTAAATACGATAAAAGCGTATTAGCTAATGCAGGTTTTGCGCTAAATGGCATTAAGTTTGACACTATGCTTGAGTCGTACGTATTCAATAGTGTGGGCACGCGCCACGACATGGACTCGCTAGCTCTTAAATACCTCGGCCATAAAAATATTAGCTTTGAAGATATTGCTGGTAAAGGTAAAAAGCAGCTTACCTTTAATCAAATTGAACTTGAAAAAGCAGCGCCATATGCTGCAGAAGATGCCGATATTACTTTGCGCCTACATGAGGTGCTTTGGCCAAAAATAGCGGCAGATGAAAAGCTAAAATCTGTATTCGAAGATATAGAAATGCCACTTGTTAGCGTGATTTCTGATATTGAACGCACCGGTGTTGCAATCGATAGCAACATGCTTGCAGCGCATAGCCAGCGCTTAGGTGAGCGTTTAATTGAGCTTGAAAAAGAAGCGTTTGAAATAGCAGGCGAACCATTTAACTTAAGTTCTCCAAAGCAACTACAAGTATTGTTGTTTGAAAAACTTGAGCTGCCGATTATCAAAAAAACGCCTAAAGGTGCACCTTCTACCGCAGAAGAAGTATTGCAAGAGCTTGCTCATGATTATCCGTTACCTAAAGTAATTATAGAGCACCGTGGTTTATCAAAGCTTAAATCAACGTACACCGATAAATTACCATTAATGGTGAATGAGAAAACCCAGCGTGTGCATACCTCTTATCATCAGGCCGTAACAGCCACGGGGCGTTTAAGCTCAACGGATCCTAATTTACAAAATATTCCAATTCGCTCAGAAGAAGGACGCCGTATTCGTGAAGCGTTTATAGCCGCAGATGGTTACAAAATTGTCGCTGCGGATTACAGTCAAATTGAGCTGCGTATTATGGCGCATCTTTCACAAGACAAAGGTCTATTAAGTGCATTTGCTAACGGCTTAGATGTACATAGTGCAACTGCCGCTGAAGTATTTGGTGTTGAGCTTGATGATGTAACTACCGATATGCGCCGTAAGGCTAAAGCAGTAAACTTTGGCTTAATTTATGGTATGTCTGCATTTGGTTTAGCGCGTCAATTAGATGTGCCACGCCACGAAGCACAGCATTATATAGATAAATATTTTGAGCGCTTTCCTGGTGTGCTTGATTATATGGAAACAACACGCGAGAAAGCGGCTGAAAATGGCTACGTTGAAACTATATTTGGTCGTCGCTTACATTTACCAGAAATAAACGCACGTAATGGCGCGCGCAGAAAAGGAGCCGAACGTGCTGCTATAAACGCACCAATGCAAGGCACTGCCGCTGATATTATTAAAAAGGCAATGCTGAGTGTTAACCGCTGGGTACATGAACAAGCGCCAAATACGATTAAGCTACTAATGCAGGTACACGATGAATTGGTATTTGAAATCAAAACAGAGTGCGCGGCACAATACACAAAACATATTTGTGAACTTATGTCACAAGCAGCTGCACTTGATGTGCCGCTCATAGTTGAAGCTGATGAAGGTGATAACTGGGAGCAGGCTCATTAATTGATTTTAAGCTATAAATAACGCGGCTAATTGCCGCGTTATTTTTTTATGGGTTAATTGCCAAAAATCGTCGTTTTTGGTTTGTTGTCAAATGCTCATCAAGTAAAGCTGTGATCATGTGTTGAGCTTGTTGCCCAGTGTATTGCTTATTTAATTGATCAATTTGAGTTACTAATTGTAAGTTTAGGCTCTGCCATTGCAGGCGTTGTTGTTGCAAGTTAATTAAGCGTGTTGCGGCAGCATCACCAAACTCTCCAGCGAGCTGGTTATAATCCTGACTAATAAGTGCTTGTTCAAGTTCATTATTTAATGCGTTTAACTGCTTGCTTGGTTTTAGCGCTTGAGTAAGGTGTTCAGGTAATGCTCCCTCAAGGTTTGCTAATAATTGTTGCTTTAACTCATCATTAATATGGCGATCTTGATTGATCTCGAGTTTAGCAATGGTATAGCGTTGCCACTGATTATCATCATCAAATAGTAGCGCAATCTCATCGTCGTTAAAGTATTGGCTTTGAACCGCAAGCATCTCTTTTAATTGTTCCGATAGCGATAAACCGTTTAGCGAATTTTGTAGTTCAGCAATGGCTTCTTTAAAGCTTAAATAACGGGCAAATAAAGCCGCGTGTTTTTTACATTGTTGTATTTGCGTGCAGGCTTGCTGTGTTTGCGTAATGCTAAAATTATCGTGTTCTTGCTCAGCTAGAATAATGTGGTCAAACATATCATCAACAGCCGTTGGAATGTTCACATCTGGCGGAAGAGTCTGCTTGTTAGGCTGAAAGATAAAATAACTAATAACAAGGGCCGTGATAATAAACACAAGCCCTACAAAGTATGAACGAAACATTATTTACAAACCCATGTTTTTTAGACGGTTTGCGTGCTGGCGATAAACGCTAAGTGGATCGGTTTCAAAAATATGATGAAAGCCAATCATCTGATTTACTTCATCAAGGTGATTCATTTTGTAGTTGTCTTTTAAAACATAGCCAAGGTGGCTACTACAACGTGAGACTAATCCATCATCATCCCCAGGAATGAGTAATGACGTAATCGCTAATGGAGCATCTGAGGGATCAAAAACATTAGTGAGTGTGCGAGTGCCGCTCCATGAAAAGTAATAAACGCCATTACTTGCTTGCATTGTGCCTTGGTCGCACTGAGATGCGGGTAAACCTTCAGGATATTTCTGATTAAACGCAAGTGCACCTTTCGTGGTTAAGCTCTCAAGTGCTCCAACAGCATTTTGTGGTAATCCATTATTACCTGATAGTAGTCCGATTAATCCACCAAAGGCATTAAATGCAGCTTTTGCAACGCCTTCAAGTTTTGAACCAGGAATTAGGCCTTGACGAACAACATCAGCAACAGGGCTTCCAAAATTTACGCCACCGACACTGGTTGCCGAAGCAATAATATCAGGACGAACAGAAGCGACATAACGAATACTTTGCGCGCCTTGGCTATGACCAATTAGATTAACTTTAGACGCGCCCGTTAATGCCATTATTTGTTCGACTTGTTGCAGTAATTGCTCACCTCGCTGCTCTGAGCTATTTACAGAAGAAACTGAAGTGACATAAACGCGAGCGCCATCTTTACTTAGATTTGTTGGAATACGATAGAAGTAATCAATACCTAAGATGTCGTCAAACCCCATTATTCCGTGAGTCAAAACGATTGGATATTTAGTTTGCGTATAGCCTGCATTTGCTGCAAAGCTTAAAATAAACAGTAAGCTACAAATAGATAGAACAAATATTTTTTTCATAAATGGTACTCTTTTGTGTATGTTTTATAACGTCATTAAACTGCTATTAGCAATTTCATTTGTGTGTTTTTTATTCAGCGCGTTACTAATAGAACAAATAATTAACATTTTAGCAATGTTAATTTTAAGTTAAATTAAAATGAAATTTGTAGGATTAGTTATATGTTTATCAATTCTTTCAATTCATCCCTTTATTTAGTTTATTTCTCAAGCCTAGTTTGTTAAAGTGCCGCCCGTCCTATCCTGTAGGACATCCTGTTGATGATGCATCTGAAAAGGTGCAACAAATTGATAGCTTCTCCCCAGTTTGCTATATCGGCCTACCAACGTGTTTGTTGGGCCGTTTTTTGTTTTATTCCCCCTTACATTAATCTACTTATTACTCATCCAAAACTCAGCTTGTATACCAATTTAAATCGATCATAGCTGCACCTTAAAGCCGTCTTTTTAAATAAAGTCGTAATGAAATATCGAATCCGATATTTTAGTATGGTTTGGGGGAACATCGGGTGATACCATCAAACAAGGGTCTATTTAACCTAAACTCTAGTTAAGAGGTAACACATTGGACCATAATGATATTTAAATTTATTTTTCTCTAGCCAGAGGTGTTCAGTAAATTCAACGCAGTTAGCGCTGAAAATAGCGGTTTGAGATTAATTTATTATCCAGAGTTCAGGTTATTCATATTTATTTAAGGAGTGCATTATGTTTAAAGCGTTAGCTATTGCAGGTTTATCGTTATCAAGTTTGGTTATTTCTAATGCCGCTCAAGCTAACTGGCAATTAGTAAATGATAAAAGTCAGTTGAGTTTTGTTTCGATTAAAAAAGATACCGTGGCTGAATCACACCATTTTACTAACCTCGAAGGTATGCTTTCAGATAAAGGTGAGTTTAGCGTTAGTATTGATTTAACATCAGCTGAAACCTTAATCCCCATTCGTAATGAACGTTTAACAACGTTATTATTTGAAGCGGCTAAATTTCCAAATGCCGTTTTAACGGCAAATTTAACTAAAGAGCTGAGTAATATTAAAAAGCCCGGTCAATATGTATTGAAGGGTATTAAAGCTGAGCTTGATTTTCATGGTAATAAAAAGCCATTAGTAATTGATGTACTGGTTAATAGTACGCAAAATGGAGATTTAACGGTGTCATCATTTACACCTATTATTATTAATAGCGATGATTTTGGTATAACGGAAGGTGTTAAACAGCTGCAGAAATTAGCGGGCTTACCTTCAATAGCAACAGCTGTGCCTGTTACGTTTGCAATTACACTTAAAAAGCAGTGATTTCTTTAAGTGAGCTTAGCAAGCAATTAAGCGAGCCAAGTAAACCTTTTGATAGTTGGCAGCCTACTTATTGTGGTGAGTTGCCAATTGTGATTAATCATGAAGGTAAATGGTTTTACGAAGGCAGCGAAATAACACGCCTCGCCATGGTAAAGCTATTTGCTTCTGTATTATGTAAAGAAGAAGAGCTGTTTTATTTAAAAACACCCGTCGAAAAAATAACAATAACGGTTGATGATGCACCGTTTATTATTGTTGATTGGCGTTTTGAAAATACAGCACAAGGGCAGGTTTTGTGTTGCATCGATAATGTGGCTAGGCTGTGGTTGGTGAGCGCTCAGCAGCCTTTGTATGTGAAAGATTATAAAGGCTCAAAAGTGCCTTATTTAAAGCTACCTAATGGGTGTAGTGCGCGTGTTGCGCGAAGCGTATTTTATCAGTGGGCTGAAAAAGCCGAGACTGATAAGCTCGGCTACTTTATTAAATCTGCTGGTAAACAGTTTTATTTATCGTAATTCAGACGTATTAAGCGTCTGGATTAGTTTCCTCAGTCGCTTTATCTGCAGGTGGCACTGCTATGATAGGGCCCAAAAACCATTCATCTAGCTTTTTAGCAACTTCTGGTAAGCCCGTGCCTTTTAGTGATGAAAATGCATGGACTGTTATATCCCCATCAAGCGTACTTAATTCACGGCGAACTTGCAGTACTTGCGCTTTACGTGCGCCTTGCTTAAGTTTGTCAGCTTTAGTCAATAGCGCCAATACTGGAATTTCACTACCAATTGCCCAGTTAATTAAATCGCGGTCTAGATCTTTTAAAGGATGACGAATATCCATTAAAATAACGATACCTTTTAAGCTTTGGCGCTTTTGCAGATATTCACCTAACGACTTTTGCCATTTCTTTTTCATTTCGATTGGCACTTTAGCAAAACCATAACCTGGCAAATCGATAAGGCGCATATCGTCAACATCAGCTAAATCGAATGTGTTGATCAGTTGAGTACGGCCAGGCGTTTTACTGGTACGTGCTAGTTTTTGATCTGTTAATGCATTTAATGCACTTGACTTACCTGCATTGGAGCGACCGGCAAACGCAACTTCAATTCCCGTATCAGCAGGTAATTTAGTAATGTCTGGAGCGCTTGTTACGAAAGACGCAGTATTATATTTGATACGAGATTTGAGCACAGGCTCTCCTAAAACTTAAAAAAATAACATTGAGTAAACCAAATTTACTCAGGGCGCGTATTTTATACTATAAAGGATGTATTAAAAAGCGTATTTAACCACCTAAAAGCAACGCCTGTGGTACATTTAAAACATGTTAAAGCTTAATCTAAGTCAAAACCCTGTAAATTATAAGCTTAATATGTGTAGAAAACGTGCCAGAGAATTTATTATCGTGTAGAATATGTTTATTACAGCATCACGATTGTAGATGATACAGGGTCGGAAACAGAGAATTCACCATGAAAAAAATAGCACTATCTTTAACAATATTGCTTGGTGCGTTGTCAGCAAGCAACGCAACAGCATTTGATGGCGATGTAAACGCAGGTAAAGAAAAATCAGTAACGTGTGCGGCTTGTCACGGCCCAGACGGTAATGCACCGATTAACATTTACCCTAAAATTGCAGGTCAACACCCAGATTACATCCTTAAACAACTTAAGGATTTAAAATTAGGTATGACGTCAGGCGGCAAAGAAGGGCGTATGGATCCAGTAATGAGCGCAATGGCTATGCCACTTAGCGAGCAAGACATGAAAGATCTATCTGCTTATTTTTCTTCAATGAACATGTCTGAAGGTGTTACACCTAAAGATGTTGTTGAAGTTGGCGAAATGTTATTTAAAGCAGGCGATGCCGAACGAGGAATTCCGTCGTGTGCTGCATGTCATGGTCCACGTGGTAATGGCTCATCACTGGCTAAATTTCCAAAAATTTCTTTTCAGCATCCAGGATACATCAAAGCTCAGCTTGAAAAATTCCGTGATGGTACACGTCATAATGACCTAAATGGTATGATGGGCGATATAGCGAAGAAATTAACAGATAAAGACATTGAAGTGCTTTCTCAGTACTTAGGCGGTTTACACTAAAGTCGTATTTATTTAATTTTAATTAATAAATACACTACAATGTTTACAAAAAGCAGCTCAAGCTGCTTTTTTTGTGCCTGAAACTAGCGATATTGCCGTTGTTATTTGTAAGACATTGGCCATACGGTAGTGTAAGAAAAGTCTTATTTTAAAAGTTTTATTTTTATTAAGTTATTGTAATTTAAATGAAGTTGAATTTGTTAACGTAGATGCTGCAAGAAAAAACATATAAATTAGTTGTAACAAAGTTATTAACGAGTAGATTAACCCCTGTCGCAAAATAATAATAAAATGGAAATAGCTATAAGGACAGTAGCGCGGCACGACTACGTAGCACTAGATTGTTGCTACAAAAGGAAATAACAAAAAAGAGTCAGGAAGACCGATAAAAATAAAAACTCATGGAAGTTTAATAATAAAAACAAAATGGAATGTCACAAGGAACGAAAAAATAATAACAATACGGACTGATAATAATAAAAATAATAATGACTAAAAAAAGTCGAAGGGAGAAGTGTCCAGATAATGGCGCTCAGATTAGCAGGCGGTAGAGATGTTTTCTCTACCGCCTTTTTATTTGTCCTGTTACAATACCCACCGTTTAATAACTGGCGATAAGCTAGTTTAGGCGCTATGACACGAGAAGCCCAACCTCTGAAGCGCAAACTGAATTCTTCTGGCTATGCCAGCACTGCGATGTCCATTAATTTGCACCTCGCTCAAAACCTCTTAAGTGAGACGATCAAGATATGAGTAGAACGAAAAAGTCACGCAAAAGCCCTTCAAATGGACCAGTACGTTTAAGCCAAGATAAGCTTAAAGAAATGCGTGCATTAAAAGAGCAGCGAGTTAAAAAAACCAAAGGTGCTAAGCCTGGTTCGCGTAATGCACCTGATGCATTAAATGACGATAGCCAAAATTCACAGTCAGGTTCTAGAGATAAGCGCATTGGTAGTAAAAAACCAGTGCCACTAGTTGCAACGGCTGTTGAACCAAAAGTAGAAATGAAACGTAACTTAAAGCCAACAATTGAGCTTAAAAAAGTTGTGCAACCTGAGTTTACACCAGAGCAAGAGCTTGAAGCGCTTGAAAACGATGTGCGTTTACTTAAATTAGTAGAGCGTCACGAAGGCGGTGAGCTATTAACGGGTAAAGATGCCAAGTACTTTAATAGCAGTATTGCTCGTCACCAGGTTTTATGCGAATTGTTAGGGCTTGAAGACGAAGATGAGCCAGAGCTTGAAGATGACTTTATTGGCGAAGGTAATTCAAACTCAGACTTTGATCAGTATCTATCAAATGATCTAGCAAATGAATGGCTAGATGATGAAGAAGACAAGTAATTAAGGGTAATTAATGAGTACTGCGATAATTTTGGCCTTGTTTTTAGGCGCTGCTATCATAGCTGGCTTGGCATTTTATGCGGGTCAGTTGCTGTATAAGTTAAATGCGCAAAAAAAGTTAATTGCCAAAACGCAGGCTGAACAAAAGCAAAAGCTTGAAAAGTCGCGTTTAAAACGAAACGCAAAACTAGCCGATAGTATTCATTTAATCGCACGTGCAATGAATGAAGAGCAGTGTGAGTTTTCTGAAGGCTGTTTACGCATTTGGGTACTTATGTCTCAATATAGCTTTGAGAACGAGCAAGATTTGACTGTTAAATATCCTGGTATTTATAAAATGTATCAGGTAGTTAAAGAAATGCCGACGCACGATGCACGTAAAAAATACTCTAAAAAAGAGATTTTTAAGCTAGATAAAGCTCGCTGGCAAGCTGAAGAAACACTTAAAGATGAGGTTAAGGCCGATTGCGCCAAAATTATCATCGAGTTTAAAGCCGCTCCAGGCAGCGATAAAGTGGTTTTTAATTAAAGCTACAACTCAAATACAAAAAGCAGACCTAGGTCTGCTTTTTTTGTGCCGATGTATTTGTTACCCAGAGTTAAGGCTAAATCACTCTTGAAAAGCGCGTTGTGTTAATTTGTTTTTGTAAATGAGCGTCAAAGCACATGCAAATAATACGAATAAATAAGTTACCGCGTGGTGTCACGCTAATTTTATGCTCAGTTATCGTTAGCAACTCATCTTTAATGAGCGGTGCAAGCGCAATTAACGCATCTTTAAAGTAGTCATTAAATACAAGCGTATGTTTTTCGCTAAACGCTTGTATATCTAATTCAAACTGGCAAATTAGCTGCTTAATTGCATCAGCACGAATGACATCGTCATGTGTTAAGTGCATACCTTTATTAAGAGCACAGCCGTTTTGTATTTCTACGCTGTGGTAATAATGCTTTAATTCTTTTTGATTTTGTAAGACGGCAGTGCCAATTTGTGAAATTGATGACACACCTAAGCCTAATAAATCACAATTTCCATGGGTTGTGTAACCTTGAAAATTACGGTGTAACTTACCTTTATTTTGTGCAACAGCTAGTTCGTTATCAATTTTTGCAAAGTGGTCCATACCAATAAACTGATACCCTGCTTGCGTCATTTGTTCTAGCGTATTTTTAAACATGGTGAGTTTATTATGTGCACTGGGTAAATCTACATCTTTAATTTTTCGCTGTGCGGCAAAGCGCTCTGGTAAGTGCGCATAGTTAAACACCGATACTCGGTCAGGGCTTAACTCAATAAGTTGCTTTATAGTTTGTTTAAAGCTCTGTGGTGTTTGTAGTGGTAGCCCATAAATCATATCTGCATTAATAGATTGAAACCCCAGTTCGCGAGCTTGTGTAATTAATTGCTTAACGGTATCTGCATTTTGCGGGCGATTAACAGCAAGCTGTACGTCATCGTTAAAGTCTTGAATCCCAAACGAGACACGATTAAAGCCAAGCATTCTTAAATCAACAAGCATATTATCGGCAAGTGAGCGTGGGTCTATTTCAATGCCGCGTTCAGTAGTTCGCGTAAAATTAAAGTGCTGCTCTAAAAGCTTTATTAAACGGGTCATTTGTTTTGCGGTTAAAAAAGTGGGTGTACCGCCACCTAAATGTAATTGCTCAACCGTGTAGTTTTTAAATAAATGAGCCTGAGCAATAATTTCTTTTGCTAAAAAATCGAGATAAATATCTGCTTTAGATTGGTGGCGTGTGATTATTTTATTGCAGCCACAGTAGTAGCAAAGCTGGCTACAAAACGGAATATGAATATACAAAGAGAGTGAGCGACTATTTGATGATTCTATCGCGCTTAGTAAGTCCTGCTGCTGATACCCATCACTCAGCGATAAAGCGGTGGGATACGAGGTATAACGGGGGCCAGACACATTATATTTGTTTATTAGGGTTTGATCCCACTGTGGAAGTTTAATCATCACGCGCACCTAAGTATTTATTTAGGGGGAGATTATAAAAAAGTACACAGGGAGGCAGTTTGATCTATAACAAAAAAGGTGCCAAAGCACCTTTTTAATAAAATATAAGTTAGTACGACATAAACTAATACGTAACGGTATGTGCATCTTTGAGATATTGGAATAACTCTTTATAACCTTTACCTGGCTTTTCAGCTTTCGCTTCTTTTGCCGCATTACGAACTAATTGGCGCATTTGTTGACGATCAAGAGACGGAAACTGCTCAATCGTCTCATTAATAAGGTCATCGCCTTGTTCAATTAAATCTGAACGTAGTTGCTCAATTTTTTTGACCAATACTTCAGCTTGGTTATTTTTATTAAGCATTACATCGATAATCGCTCTAATAGCGTCAATGTTTTCTACAGTACGCAACGTTTTAGCAATGTAATTTAAGTGACGGCGGTACGCGTCGCTTTTATTGCTAATTTTATCAGCGACTACCATGGCCGCTTTTAAATCATCATTTAATGGTAGGCGTTCGCGCTGTTTTTTACCCATTTTGGCAATTTCAGTACCTAACTGATGAAACTCTTGCGCTTCACGCTTAAGCTCCGTTCTTGATACATATTCAATTTCTTCTTCAATTTCAGCAGGCTTGCCTTTTTTCTTTGCCATGGGGTGCTCTTAAATAAAAATAACTTTTGCCATTATACATGAATATGATACTTAGGAATATTAGCTGATGTGATGCATTGAGTGTGTTAGCATTTAAATATAAGAAATGCGTGCATTATGCCCCTAAGGCTCAGGACTTAATTTATGAAAAGCCAACAAAACGATCCAATTTATTCGCAAATATCGCAAGTTAAAGATGCGGTAGCAGAAGTACTCGAACATGCTAAAAAATTAGGCGCGACAGCTGCAGAAGCGGCCATGTCTAGTACGTCTGGTTTATCGGTTAGTACACGAATGGGTGAAGTAGAAACCATTGAGTTTAACCAAGATGGCGGCTTAGGCATTAGCGTATATGTTGGTAATAATAAAGGCTCGGCGTCGACGGCTGATTTAAATCCAAAAACATTACGCACGGTAGTCGAAAAAGCGATTGATATAGCCAAATTTACATCGGATGACCCATTCAATGGCGTTGCTGATAAAGAGTTACTTGAATTTAATCCTAAAGATTTAGATTTATACCATCCTTGGGATGTAAGCCCAGAGGAAGGTATTGAGCTTTGTCATGCAGCTGAGCAGGCTGCATTAAATGCAGATGAGCGTATTGTTAATTCAGATGGCGCGAGTTTTTCATCGCACCAAGGGTTACGTGTGTACGGTAATAGCCATGGTTTGATAACGGGTTTTCCACGTACTCGTCATAGCATTAGCACTATGGTAATAGGTCAAGATGGCGAACACATGCAACGGGACTCTGCTTACACAGTGGCGCGCGATCAAGCGGGTTTAAATGATGCAGCAGCAGTGGGTCTTGAAGCCGCTGCTGAAACATTAGCCAAATTAAACAGCCAAAAGTTAGGCACAATGAAAGTGCCGGTTGTTTTTAGAGCAGACATTGCAAACTCATTGTTTGGTCACTTAGTGTCGGCCATTGGTGGTGGCGCGCTTTATCGTAAATCAAGTTTTTTACTTGATAGTTTGGGCACACAAGTATTTAGTAATTGCGTAAACATTGCAGAGCGTCCGCATATTTTGAAAGGCTTGGCATCGTCACCGTTTGATAGCGAAGGCGTTAAAACATTCGACAGAGAAATTATTCAAGGCGGCGAGTTACAAACTTATTTATTAGCAAGCTATGCCGCGCGTAAAATGAATATGAAGCCAACAGGCCATGCTGGCGGTATACATAACTGGCTTGTTGAGCAAACTCATAACGATTTAACTGCACTATTAAAAACCATGGGCACAGGCTTATTAGTAACCGAGCTAATGGGGCAGGGTGTAAATACAGTAACGGGTGATTACTCACGTGGTGCTGCTGGCTTTTGGATTGAAAATGGTGAAATTCAATATCCGGTAAGCGAAATTACCATTGCCGGTAATTTAAAAGACATGTTTAAAGGTATTTCTGCTATTGGTGGTGATATAGAACGTCGTGGTGGTATTCAAACTGGTTCAGTATTAATAGAGCAAATGCAAATAGCCGGCGCGTAGTATTAATACGCGGTGTATACTTAGACCGAGAGTATTATCTCTGGGTCTAAGTGAGTTTTTACGAGGTGTAAAATGGCTAAAGATAGATATGCACCAAAACCGCTAACCGATATTATGGCGGGGTTAAATAATCGTTTATCGGCTTATGCGGGCAAAAGCCAAGCACTTGATACACAGCAAACCTTATTAAAAGATTTTTTAGGCCCTAAATTGGGTGATAAATGCCGAGTTAGTAATTACCGAGACGGCACGCTAATGATAGAGGCGGTGTCGGCACCTATTGCGCTTAGACTTAATTACTTAAAAATGGATATGCTTTCGCATTTTAGAGCCGCTGGAATGGCAGAGCTCGGACAAATAAAAATCACTGCAAATCCTCAAGCGACTCAGCGATTAAGTACCGCGAACAAGTCGGGTAGTCCTACAGTTACCAATTCACGAAAAATGAGTGAGCAAACAGCGGATTACTTAAATGCGATAGCAGCTTCTGCACCTCCTTCTTTAAAAGAAAAGCTAGAACGTTTAGCGCTTCATGGAAAAAATAAAAGTTAGCCTTAACTACCCACCATCTTGTTATTGGTGGGGCTAATTTGGCAGCTCACCGTATTCAAAATACTTTGTTACATATTCTATTTTATTGTTGGCTTAATGAGGTTTATGATACTTCATGGTGCTTTTTATTATTTAAAGCCCCTTGATACCCATTCCATTAAGTAAAAGCGTATAGGCAGTGCTATTTTTACTCCTGCTATATTCAAGAATTTAATGGAGTTGGTATGTGATACCAACCCGCATAAATCTTTGATCAACTTAACGAATTAAATTGCACTATAACGTCGTTAAAATTTTTTATTTAGAACAACTAGATACAAAAAATTTTGCCTAGTTCTAGCGTAATTTTCTTAACGTTAAATAGACCCCATATATAAGCAGGTTGATATTAAATTCTAACTAACAAACGGAATCATTATGAATAAAGTAACAATGGCCGCTGCGAGCATCGCGCTTGCACTTGGTTTAGTAGGTTGTGGTGAAAAACAACAAGAAGCTAAAGTAACCGACACTCCAGTAGTAACAGCGCCTGCTGAAAAACCACTAGAGCTTGGTATTGAACTCGCTAATATGGATAGTTCAGTTCGTGCACAAGACGATTTTTACTACCATGTAAATGGCCAGTGGTTAGCTAAAACTGAAATACCAGGTGATAAATCTAACTACGGTTCTTTTTCGCAGTTATATGATGAGTCGCAAAAAGCGATGAAAATAGCCCTTGAAAGTGCAGCCGCTAACAAAGCCGCTGAAAAAGGCAGCGATGAATATAAAATTGGTGCATTTTACAAAAGTTACATGAATCAAGCTGCTCGTAATGAGCTAGGTATTACGCCATTACAACCATCAATAGACACGATTGATAGCGTTAAATCTAAAGCAGATTTAACGGGCTTAATGGCTAAAGTTCAAAAACAAGGTGGTAGTTTACCGTTTGGTTGGTTTGTAAATAACGATGCTAAAAACTCAAGCGAGTATGCATTGTACTTATCTCAGTCGGGTCTTGGTTTACCAGATCGTGACTATTACTTAAAAGATGACGAAAAATTCACTAAAATTCGTGCATCTTATGAGCAATACATCACCGATATTTTAGCTAAGTCAGGCGTTAAGAATGCAGCAGAAGCAGCTGAGAGCGTGCTTGCATTTGAAAAAACATTAGCTGATGCTCAGTGGAGCCGTGTGCAAAGTCGTGATGCAACTAAATCTTATAACAAGATGACAGTAGCAGATGCTAGTAAACTGATGGGCGACCTTGATTTAGCCGAATTTTTTAAAGATGCAGGCGTGAGTGCAAATGACATTATTGTACGTCAACCAAGCTACTTAGAAGCACTTGCTACTATTTATAAAGACACTGATTTAGCAACGTGGAAAAACTACTTAAAATTTCATTTTGTAAGTGGTTATGCAGAGCTACTTAGTGAAGACTTAGTTAACCTTAACTTTGACTTTTACAGCACAACATTGCGTGGTGTAGAAGAGCAAGCACCTCTTTGGAAGCAAGCGGTTGATGCATCTAATAGTGTACTTGGTGAAATTTTAGGTAAGGTATACGTTAAAGATAACTTCCCGCCAGAAGCTAAAGCACGTATGGAAGAATTAGTTGATAACGTAATTAAAGGTTACGGTGTTGCTATTGAAAACCTTGAGTGGATGAGCCCTGAAACAAAGCTTGCAGCGAAAGAAAAGCTAGACAAATTCACACCTAAAATTGGTTATCCAGATACTTGGAAAGACTACTCTGAGCTAAAAATCAACTCAGATGAGCTAGTAGGTAACTACATTCGTTATAGCGAATGGGCTTACGCAGACATGATCGCAAAATTGGGCAAACCAGTTGATCGTTCTGAGTGGCACATGACTCCGCAAACGGTAAATGCGTATTACAATCCAGTAAACAACGAAATTGTATTTCCAGCCGCGATTTTACAACCGCCATTCTTTAATTTAGAAGCGGATGATGCAGTAAACTACGGTGCAATTGGCGCAGTAATTGGGCATGAGCTTGGTCATGGTTTTGACGACCAAGGTGCTAAATACGACGGTGATGGCAACTTACGTAACTGGTGGAGCGAGACTGATCTTAAGCAATTTGAAGAGCGTACAGCGGCTTTAGTTGCACAATACAATGAGTACACACCTTTTGAAGATGCGAGTGTTAATGGCGAGCTAACGCTTGGCGAAAACATTGGCGATTTAGGTGGCTTAACCGTTGCGCATAAAGCGTATATGCTATCTTTAGGTGAGAAAAAAGCCCCAGTGATTGATGGTTACACAGGCGATCAACGTTTCTTCATGGGTTGGTCACAAATTTGGCGTCGTAACTACCGCGATGAAGAGCTACGTAATCGTTTATTAACAGACCCTCATTCACCAAGCCACTACCGTGTAATCGGTATCTTGTCGAACATGCCTGAATTTTACGAAGCGTTTGACGTAAAAGAAGGCGACAAAATGTATATCAAACCAGAAGACCGTGTAAAAATTTGGTAATTGACTAATTACCCCGATTTAAGGTTAATCAAAAGCCAGTAAGTATTTAGCTTACTGGCTTTTTTATACGCCATAATTATTTTATTTTTTCAGCCTTATTATAAACGCGGCAATTAACTGCAATTTAATGCGATACCGACTTTTTTGAGATAGTGCTGTTCTTGCTCTAAATCTGCTTGTAGCAGAGTATATTCTTGCAAGTAGCCATCGCAAAATTTTATAAATAACCCTGTGCTGCTTGCGCTAATTTCCATGTTTGGCTTTTGATTCGCTTGCCGTTTTTGATTAAATAAAATAGCTAAACGCAAAATAGTAATAAGCTTAAGCACTCGCTGCTGCGAGATGGTTATAAAGTCGGAGAGTTCATTAAGCTTGATTTTCTTACGATAAAAGCGAATAAGCGAACTTAGTATTAATTGCTCCTGTTGCGTAAAACCAGGTAATTGGCTATTAGCAACAATATAGGCACTGTGTTTATTTATGCCTGATGAGTTTATAGATAAACCAATTTCATGCAGTTTTGCTGCCCACATCAGTAGTGCAATATCGTCTTGATTATTAAGTTGCCATGGGCCTTTTAAGCGTTCGTAGAGCCAACTAACCGTGTCAGAAACACGGATTGCATGGGTCTTATCTACGGTGTATCTGTCGCTTATATTATTAATGGTATTACTGCGAATGTCGTTATCAACCAGTTTTTGCTGCATTTCATGGAGTAACCCTTCACGCAGCGAAAAGTCGCTGTAGGTAAGCTGGGTTATTGCAAACTCTCTAAAAATAGCGATTAGGATGGCAAGGCCACCACAAATACTAAGCTGACGCTCTGGCGTTAAACCTTCAATTAGCAG
>NZ_AQGU01000021.1 GCF_014905615.1 Pseudoalteromonas aliena SW19 | reverse complement strand
GTTCGTTAGAAATGGTGATAGGCATTTGGGGTATTTTAAAGGCCGGTGGTGCCTATGTGCCGTTAGACCCTGATTATCCTCAAGCTCGGTTAGCTTTTTTGATTGACGATGCCTCACTATCAGTCGTATTGAGTCAGAACGAAGTTGCGGAACGAGTAGAATTAGGTGGAGCCAGTATTATAATGTTAAATAAGCTCTTTGATGAATCTAGTAGTAAATTGTCCCATTATTCTAAATGTAATGTGAGCAGAACTGACAGTGGTGTAAATAAATCAAGCCTTGCTTACTTGATTTATACATCAGGCTCAACGGGTAATCCCAAAGGTGTCATGATAGAGCATCAAAATACAGTGGCTATGCTACATTGGGCTAAGCAAGCTTATAGTGATTCAGAATTAGAAAAAGTACTCGCATCTACCTCTTTGAACTTTGATTTGTCGATATATGAGCTTTTCTTGCCATTATGTTTTGGTTATCAAAGTGTGATTGTAAAAAATGCAATGGCACTGATGGATCTGGAATTAGATGTCAGTATGATTAATACAGTACCTTCAGCAATGAAAGCTTTGTTAGAGGTAGATGCTATTTCAAAGCATGTTCGAGTTATCAACCTTGCAGGTGAACCATTGGCAGCACAACAAGTTAATAACATCCTTGATACACTCCCAGGTGTTGACGTTTGCAATCTTTATGGTCCATCGGAAGATACCACTTACTCTACTTATGCTCGATTTAGTACACAGCTAACAACAGTGCCTGATATAGGTAAGTTGATTTCCAATAGTCAAGGATATATATTAGGTCGTGATAAAGAGTTGCTGCCAATAGGGGCTGTTGGGGAGCTTTACTTAGGGGGAGCTGGTGTAGCTCGAGGTTATTTAAATCGCTCTGACTTAACCGCAGAGTGTTTTATTAAAAACCCTTATTTTTCAGAGAATGGCATCAATAATAGCTCTCGATTATACCGAACTGGAGATCTAGTACGTTACCGTGAAGACGGTCGTATTGAATTTATCGGTCGTATTGATGACCAAGTTAAGATACGTGGGTTCAGAATTGAGTTGGGTGAGATTGAACACCGTTTTAATAGTCTAGATTCGATCGTTACATCAAAGGTTGTTGCCTTGTCGCACGCAGATGGCAATCAATATTTAGTAGTATATTTACAACCTTATCTCACACGTGAGACGCATTGGGATGAGGAAAGGCAGCAAAGTTGGCTCGCTGAGGTGAAGACAGCTATAAGAGCTGTATTGCCGAGCTATATGGTCCCTAGTCAATTTGTAATTATGGCTGAATGGCCATTAACACCTAATGGTAAAATAGATAAAAAAGCTTTGCCAGAGCCGAATGGACAATTAGTTAATCAGGAATATGTCGCGCTTAAAACTGAAACAGAGCATGCATTAGCTTTAATTTGGTCATCTTTACTTGAGTTGGAAATTACTCATATAAGTGCAACTGCCAATTTCTTTGAGTTGGGTGGTCATTCGCTTTATCTAATTAAGCTATCCGCTAGTATTAAACTAACATTTGAAATAGAGCTGACATTACGAGAAATTTATGATGCTGCTGAGCTAACAATTCTTTCGCAAGTGATTGATAGTAAAAAAGCACAAAGTTATCTAAAAGCTAAAAAAGCCAATGAATCAATAATTACAAGTGGAACTTTATAATGACCATAGACCTAATCAAATCAGCAGCGG
Source organism: Pseudoalteromonas aliena SW19 (assembly GCF_014905615.1). Lineage (NCBI taxonomy): Bacteria > Pseudomonadati > Pseudomonadota > Gammaproteobacteria > Alteromonadales > Pseudoalteromonadaceae > Pseudoalteromonas > Pseudoalteromonas aliena. Next base: position 15,284 of record NZ_AQGU01000021.1, on the reverse strand, counting down.
ATCAAGGGATTTACCTGCATGTCAAAGATAATACTTTACATTTTGATCTAACTGTAACGGAGTTTCCGTTGCAATTAAAACAGGAAATCATTAACCGTAAAGCAGAAATAATCAAATTCATGTCACATTCTACGACAAAGTTAGCCGATGGGATTAGCCTTATGGCCAAACATTACCCAAAAGGGGCTCAGTTATCGTTTACTCAGCAAAGGTTTTGGCTACTTGAGAGAATGCAGTCGGGAAATAGCCAATATAATATACCTGTAGCATTAAAAGTAGAGGGGGAGATTGATTTAACTTTAATAGAGAGGGTGCTCAATACAATTATTTCACGACATAATATCCTGCGTACAACTTACCAGGAAGTAGATGATAAAGTTGTGCAGCTAGTTCAAGAAGAATCAGTATTTTGTTTGGGATACCAAGACCTCAGCATTGTTAACGAACAAGAGCGTAATGCGACGTTATCTCAGTGTTTACATGATGAAGTGAAAAAGCCCTTCGATCTCACTCAGGATTTAGCTATTAGAGGACAATACTTACAACTTACTGAACTTGAAAAAAACTTACAGCAGGGTGTACTATTACTGACACTTCATCATATTGCATCTGACGGTTGGTCGATGGAAGTCTTAGTCAATGAATTTGTAACTTTATATCGAGCTTTCACATTAAACCAAGTAAATCCATTGCCTGAGTTGCCAGTGCAATATGCAGATTTTGCAGTTTGGCAAAGAGAAAAACTACAAGGCGAAGAGTTTGTAAAGCAATTGAATTTTTGGCGGGATACATTGAAAAATGCTCCCATCACACATGAATTAGCATTACAGCATCGTCGACCTGAATTGAAACAATCCGTTGGAATTACGGTAAAATCTAATCTTCCATCTTCTGTTGCTCAACAACTTAAATGCATTGCCAAACAATTTAAACTCAGTTCGTTTATGCTGTTACATGCCGCATTGGCTATTGTTCTAAGTCGTCATAGCAACCAGTCCGATATTATTGTTGGCACTCCAGTTGCCAATCGTGCAGAAGAAAAGCTAGGTGGTTCAATAGGTTGTTTTGTTAATACTCTAGCGTTACGATTGAACACGAGTCAAGCAACGCTGGGTGAATATCTAGCACATGTCAGACAGGTGCACCTTGATGCACAAGTTAATCAAGATATTCCATTTGAGCAGCTTATAGAAGCACTCAATTTACCAAGAAGTTCAGCTTATACGCCGCTGGTGCAAATAATGTTGACGACAAATGATAAGTTTTCAGTGAAGCAAGAACCGCAATCACTGTTAGATTTACCCAATTTAAACCTCTCTCCTTTAGAAAGTAACCATCCAGCGGTAAAATTTGATTTAGAGATTGCGCTGAATATTAGCGAAGAGCAAGTAGAAACGATCTGGAGTTTTGATGTCGCATTATTCGAGCAGGGCTTTGTCGAACAATTAAGTGAACATCTGAATAATGGTTTGACTGCATTGGCAAATATCGCTAGTGAAAAGCTTGAAAAAATGCCGTTAAATTGTTTATCAATATTAGGGGGAAAGTTAGAGAATTATTTGGTTAATGGCCTTAGTAATACCCAAGACTATTCCGATGACCTCTGTATTCATGAGATATTTGAGCAGCAGGTACTATTAACACCGAACAAAGTTGCAGTACAATTTGGAAAAAATAGCCTGACTTACAACGAACTAAATGAAAGAGCGAATCAGTTGGCACATTTCCTTGTTCGTGAGTACAAATTAAAAACAAATACAGTTATAGGGATATGTGTTGAACGTTCGTTAGAAATGATTATAGGAACACTTGCAATACTAAAAGCGGGTTCTGGTTATGTACCACTTGACCCTACTTACCCACTTCAACGTCTTACATATATGATGTCAAATTCTGGTGTTGAAATCATTTTATCTACACATTTTATTATTTCGCAGTTTGACCTTAATGATTATAGTTGTATTTGTATCGATGGACTCGGTGACCTTGATAAAGGAGAAAGGTTTTTTAATTATCCTAAAAATAATTTGGATGCACTTGTTTTAGATAAATCACCTAATAATTTGGCCTATATTATTTATACTTCAGGTTCAACGGGTAAACCTAAAGGAGTGCTGTTGGAACATAAAGGTATAGTTAATATTGCGTCAAATCAGAAACATTACCTAGGAGTCAACGAAAATAGTAAAGTACTTCATTTTGCATCAATGAGTTTTGATGCAGGTACTTGGGAATATGTAATGGCACTATTAAATGGTGCAACACTGGTTATCGCTGATAGTGTTCAGCGTTTGTCTCCTGACTGCCTTAGTGAGTTGCTTTATAGTGAAGCAATTACCCATGTGCTACTGCCGCCAGCATTTTTAGCTATGATGGAATATCGAGATGATTTAGCATTAAAAGCATTAGTTGTTGGTGGAGAAGCCTGTGATCAGGATCTTGTAGATCTATGGGCAAAAAAATATCGTATGATCAATGCATATGGCCCAACTGAGATTTCTATTTGTGCAACTTGGGCTGAATTACAGTGCAATCAAAAGGTTGTAATTGGTAAACCGATAGAAAATACAAGTGCTTTTGTTTTGGATGATTCACTTGCTCTACTCCCACCAGGGGTTGTCGGTGAGTTGTATATCAGTGGTGTTGGTTTAGCTCGAGGATATCATCAGTTGCCAGAACAAACAGCAGAGCGTTTTATACTAAACCCTCATTTTGATGGAAAAAATAAATGCGTCACAAAATACCTATATAAAACAGGAGACATAGTTCGTTATCTACCGAACGGTGATCTTGATTATTTAGGGCGCATTGATGAACAAGTTAAAATCCGTGGTTTTAGAATTGAAATTGGTGAGATTGAAGGATTAATGTGTGCTTGCCCTGAAGTGCAAAATGCCATTGTGGCTGTTGTAAAGACCGCAGCTAACACTAAACATTTGATCGCTTATGTTCAATTAGTAGCTAAAGACATAGATGAAAATAAGGCGATGCAATTAATAAATGTTATTAAGTCGAAATTAGTAGAAAAATTACCTGATTACATGATACCGAGTAATTTTATTCATATAGAACAATGGCCATTAAGCAGCAACGGTAAAATTGATAAACGAGCATTGCCTGTTCTGGATTTAGGTTGTAATGAAGATGAATATGTTGCCGCTGCAACTGAAACACAAGAACGATTGGTAGTAATTTGGGCTAATTTACTTAATTTAACAGAAGATAAAATCAGTATTAATGCAAACTTCTTCTCATTAGGTGGAGATTCTTTGTTAGCGAGTCGGCTGGTTAGGGCTATCACATCAGATATTGTAATAAATTTAGAGCATATTGAAATGAGTGATATTTTTTCTGCTCAATCGCTTGCAGAACAAGCGGAAAAAGTAGATTTGTTGCGTTTGAAACAGATGAATAGTCAAGGTATCGACAATATCTGTGATGGAAAAGTCATTGAAGAGGGAGAAATTTAATGAACGTAAATCAGGCTCTCGATCTAGCTGTATCCCAAGGTGTACACCTTTATGTCGAAGAAGGAAAACTTAAATTTAAAGCGACAAAAGGAAGTATGCCCAATAAATTGAAAAGCGTGCTCAAGGAAAACAAAGTAGAGCTTATTGCATTGCTTAGTGAACTACAGACAAAATCTCATATTTCAAAAAATATAATACCTAGTGGTCATCAGATTATTACTGAGCTTTCCTTTTCTCAACAACGTTTGTGGTTTTTGGATCAACTACGTGGGCCTTCGGCTGAATATAATATTCCACTGGCGCTAGATGTTCATGGCGAATTAAGTATTAAGACGGTGGAGAGTGTATTTAATGATATAATTGAACGCCATACGATCCTAAGATCTTTTTATTATGAATCAGACCAAGGAATACGGCAGCAAATTAGACAGTATACTGATTTCAAGGTCAACATTATTGATCTTAGCGATTGTCAGGATAAATACGCAACAGCAGAACGGCATATTTATGCTGATGCTAACACGGCATTTAATTTGACAGAAGATTTACTGTTTCGAGTGACTTATATATTAATTGAAAAAGGCGATACAGAAAAAGAAAACCAAGGAGTGCTACTCCTAAATATGCACCATATCACTTCTGATGGTTGGTCGATGGAAGTATTGATAAGTGAATTTATAACAGCTTATGGGGCCCAAATTAGTGGACGGGGCTATCAGTTACCTGAGCTTGAGATACAATATACGGATTATGCCCACTGGCAACGTACCCATCTGACACAGCAAGCATTGGCGAAACAGATACAATATTGGCAGCAAAAGCTTGCTGATATACCTGCACTACATGGCATAACTCCAGATTTTGAACGGCCGAGTAAAAAGTGTTTACAAGGAAATATTGTCAGAACAAATCTACCTAGCATAGTGGCCGAAAATTTAAAAAAATTAGCGAAAAATCTTCAATTGACGCCATTTATGCTAATTCATAGTGCTCTTGCATTAGTACTTGCAAGACACAGTAATAGTAATGATATTGTGATAGGAACACCAATAGCGAACCGAAACTTACCAGAACTTGAAATGCTGATTGGTTATTTTGCTAATACTCTGGTGTTATGTGCAGATACGAAACAAACGGATATCAACGAGTATCTTAAGCATATTAAAGTGGTGCATCAACAAGCTCAAGCTAATCAAGATGTGCCGTTTGAGCAATTAGTTGAAAAATTGAATATACCGCGCAGCAGTGCTCATTCTCCGATATTTCAAGTTATGTTGACGATCAATTCGGATTACGGTATTAGAGATAACAATGTTGAACTGCAAGGGTTGACAATTAATCAACGTGCTGCAAGCACCGTAGCTATTAAATATGATCTCGAAATTGAAGTTGTTATGAGTGATCAGGGTGTAAAAATAGAATGGAATTATGACTGTGCTTTATTCAAAAAATCTCGTGTTACTGTATTTTCTGAACATTTAGAATCGGTAATACAATATCTTGCTGAGCTTTCACCACAACACTTATCAGACAGTTTGAGCTCTTTACCTATATTGTCTGAACAGGAGCGCAAACAACAACTAGACAGTTGGAATGACACAAAGGTGGAGTACCCAAAAGAATTATGTATTCATGAATTATTTGAAGCGCAGGCAGCAGCTAACCCAACTGATACAGCATTACACTTTGGTGAGCAGACACTCAGTTATGGAGAACTAAATGCCAAAGCAAATCAGTTAGCACATTACTTACGAGATAACCATCATGTTGGGCCAGAGAGTCTGGTGGGTTTGTGTGTGGAGCGTTCGTTAGAAATGGTGATAGGCATTTGGGGTATTTTAAAGGCCGGTGGTGCCTATGTGCCGTTAGATCCTGCACTGCCATCAGCCCGTCTTCAGTATTTAGTTAATGATGCCAATACACATGTCGTATTGAGTGTGAAAGCGGTCACTGAATACGTAGAGCTTAGCAGTGCAACCGTGGTATTACTTGATCAACTAGGGAGTGTATCTGAGCATCAATTTTCTACTTATAGTGAAACAAACATTATACCAAGCGAAATAGGACTGAATGCCCACAATCTCGCTTATATGATTTACACATCAGGCTCAACGGGTAATCCAAAAGGCGTGCTAATTGAACATCAGGCGCTGCACAATCGTATTGATTGGATGGACCGTGAATATGGGTGTGACAGCAGTGATAAAATTCTTCAAAAAACGCCCTATAGTTTTGATGTGTCGGTATGGGAATTTGTGTGGCCTATGCTTAAAGGCGCACAACTAGTCATTAGTAAACCAGAGGGGCATAAAGATCCGAGTTATTTAACAGAGCTAATCATTGAAACGGGGATCACTAAACTGCACTTTGTGCCATCGATGCTTGGTGTCATGTTAGAGCATGGTGACTTAGGGCGTTGTGAGTCAATAAAACACGTGTTTTGTAGTGGTGAAGCGTTACAAATCAACCATGTGACACAATTTAACGCGTGTCTGCCTAAGGCGGGACTGCATAACTTATATGGTCCGACCGAAGCGGCAATTGATGTCAGTTATTGGGATTGTTCGCAGGCACATGGCAGTAGCATACCGATTGGTAAGCCGATCCAAAATATTCAATTGTATATATTAGACGATGAAGCCAATTTGCTCCCGCAAGGTGCATGTGGAGAATTACACATAGGTGGAGATGGTTTAGCACGAGGATATTTAAATCGTCCAGCGCTAACCGAAGAGCGATTTATTACCAATCCATTTTACAATGAGGGTAAGTTAGGGAGCAGTGCCCGATTGTATAAAACGGGAGACTTAGTCCGTTATGACAGTAACGGCAATATAGAATATATGGGGCGTTTAGATCATCAAGTTAAAATTAGAGGCTTCAGAATAGAGCTGGGTGAAATAGAGTATCAGATTGCTGAGCATGAACAGATAGACTCAGCGCAAGTTGTGGCGGTGACAGATAAAAGTGGTAATCAACGTTTGCTTGCTTACGCAAAAACGGTGGTAGAGGGAACATCAGAAGTAGAGTTGCTCGCTTCGTTAAAGCAGGCATTAGGAAGCGTGTTACCAGAATACATGATCCCAAGTCGCTTTATTTTACTATCACAGTGGCCGCAAACAGCCAACGGAAAAATTGACCGAAAAGCATTACCTGCTTTAGATGATATATTGGGTACTACAGTATATATCGCACCAAATGGTGAACAAGAAGAAGAACTTGTTGCAACTTGTGCTGAACTCTTAAATATTGACATTCAAGAGATCAGTATAACAGCAAACTTTTTTGAATTGGGTGGCCATTCATTGATGATTATGGAGTTAGTCAGTCGCCTGAAAAAGCGTGGGTTTATTACTTCTGTTCAGGCACTGTTTGAGGCGAAAGTACTCAAGAATATGGCTGAAAGCCTTGTGCGAAAGGATAATGTTAAAGATGAGGCCTTATTACCAGAAAATTTGATTCCATATAAATGTCAGTACCTGACACCAGAAATGATTAATTTGGCTTCTGTTTCTCAACATGATCTGAATGCAATAAGTGCTGCTGTTCCTGGAGGAACACAAAATATTCAAGATATTTATCCTCTAGCACCGTTACAGGAAAGTATTTTTTTGATCCATTGTGCAACAGAGGGAACAGATCCCTATGTAACAATGATTACGCTGGAATTTGCTACGAAAGTTGCAATTGATAAATTTGTGGCGCGTTTTAATAAAGTAATTAAGCGTCATGATATATTGAGAACGCTTGTCAGCTGGCGTGGTCGGTCAGAACCACTGCAGGTTGTGCTACGTGATGTAACATTGACACCAAACTGGTTACCATTTTCAGGTCAAAAAAATATAAAAGAATTACTCAATCAATATATTGAGCAGGGCGAGCATAGATTGGATCTTGAGCAGGCACCTCTATTACAGCTAGAGTTGGCATATGATACACAGGTGGATAAGTATTTTGCTGTGTTAAAAGAGCATCATCTGTTGTTGGATCATATTTCTGTTGAGATGATAATGCATGAGCTTGCATTAGAAGACCATGAACATGATCAACTACCAACTGCACTACCTTATCGTAACTTTATTGCTCAGACTTTATTACGTACTGAAAAGTTAGATATTGATACATTTTTTACTAATAAGTTAGGCGATATAAATATCCCATGCCAACCGTTTGGACTGTCTAATACCACGGGTAATGGTATACAGTCTAATGAATTAGATGTTGAATTGTCGGTTACACAATCACAACAAATTAGAGCTTTGATGAAACAGCAAGGATCTAGTCCAGCAGCTTTTTTTCACTTAGCTTGGGCGATGGTAATTGCTGCCTGTAGCCAAACTAAAGATGTGGTTTTTGGTACTGTTTTATCTGGACGTATGAGTGGTTTACAAGATATTGAACGTATGATGGGAATGATGATCAATACGTTACCGTTGAGGATAAATTTAGCTGAACATGATGCTTCAGCACTGATCCAAAAAATCAATCTAGAGTTACTAGAATTGATACCATTTGAGCAAGTTTCTTTAACACAGGCCCAGGCTTGTAGCGGTGTTCCGGGACAAACTCCATTATTTAGTGCTATTTTCAACTATCGGCACTCTAAGTTAGGAAAGGCTCCGTCTTCGGGTGAGACACAAGCGATTGAGGCTATAGAAAAAACAAACTATCCGTTTAATCTTTGTGTTGACGACTGGGGACAACTATTTTCATGTAACTTGCAAATTGACAATGAAATCGCGATAGAGTCAGTTGCAGGTTATGTTACTACGGCTATTGATCGCTTATTGAATGCGCTAAGTAATAACACTGGGGAGCCTGTTGCTGGCTTATCTGTATTACCGAACCAGGAGCAACAACAATTATTGGCGCCAACCTTAAATGATTATGTTAAGAATGATAAGTTATTATGTATACATGAATTATTTGAATTACAAGCTGCAAAACACCCGGATAATATCGCTATTGTATTTGATAATAAAACGATAAGTTATAAGACGCTAAATGAACAGGCAAATCAATTGGCGCATCACTTGCTAGAAAATTTTAATATTGAACCTGATGCTTTAATTGGCTTGTGCGTAAATCGTAGTCCTAATATGATTGTAGGAATTTTGGCTATTCTCAAAGCTGGCGGCGCTTATGTACCGCTAGATCCGAACTACCCACAAGAGCGACTTAACTTCATTTGTGAAGATGCATCATTAGGTTTGGTATTAACAGAAGGGGCACTAAGTGAATCATTAGTGTTAGGAGTAACCCAAACTCTAAATCTTGAGAGTGCTAAATTACAAGCTAAGCTTGCAACTCATTCAATCCGTAATTTAGATAATAAATTATTGGCACTGACTACCAGTAATTTGGCTTATGTTATCTACACTTCGGGTTCAACAGGTAAACCAAAAGGAGTGCTACAAACTCACAAAAATGTTAGTCGACTATTTGATGTTACGCAACCTGACTTTAATTTTACAGCTCAGGATTGTTGGTGTTTATTTCATTCCTTTGCTTTTGATTTCAGTGTTTGGGAGATTTGGGGTGCATTTTTTTATGGTGGTAAGCTGATTTTGCCTACCTTTGATGAGGTGAAAGATACTAATCTATTTGTCTCATTGTGTCGTAAAGAAGGTTTGACCGTTCTTAATCAAACACCGAGTTCTTTTAAGCAATTAACAGAATACTTAGCTTTCAATAAACAATCACTATCAGCGTTACGCACTATTGTATTTGGTGGCGAAGGCTTAGTCGACAGCCACCTGACATTATGGTGGCAGAATTTTTCAGATCATCCAGCCAAACTTATTAATATGTATGGTATTACCGAAACAACAGTGCATGTGACTTACAAGCAAATATTGCAAGACAGTGATATTAGTATTGGTAAGCCATTACGAGATCAACAAATATTATTGCTGGACGGTGCAATGAACTTAGTGCCGAATGGATGTGTGGGGGAAATTTATGTTGCTGGTGCTGGGCTGGCACGAGGCTACCTTAATCGCGAAATACTCTCTGCGGAAAAGTTTATCCCTAACCCGTATTACAGTAAAGAGTGTGCTTGGCTTGGTGATAGGCTTTATCGAACAGGTGATTTAGCAAAATATGACACAATGGGTGAATTACACTATTTTGGCCGCCAAGATGATCAGGTTAAGATCCGCGGACATAGAATTGAGCTGGGTGAAGTTGAAAATCGCATTACTCAACTAGAACAAGTGGACTCAGCACTGGTATTAGCATTACCTGATGCTCAAGGAAGTTTACAATTAGTCGCCTATATAAAAGTAATACCAATGCTAATCGATACCGATTGGCAAACAGAACTAAAACTTATTTTAAATAAGCAATTGTTAGCTTATATGATACCAAAAGTGATCGTACCGGTAGTAAAATGGCCGTTAACTAATAATGGCAAGGTAGATAAAAAGGGATTACCTGAGATAGAAACTGGTCTATTTCAAGCTGATTATGAAGCGCCAACAACGACAACTGAATTGAAGTTGACAGAGATTTGGAGCCAATTACTCCATGTTGCTTCTGATAAAATTGGTATCGACGTGAACTTTTTTGAGTTGGGAGGTCATTCTCTATTACTAATGAAGTTATTAGCTGAAATTAGTGAAAAGTTGAATAGTGAATTGACTGTAAAAGACATTTTTTCTGCTGCTACCGTTAAGTTACAAGCAGAGAAAATTGATATCAAAATGGGGGGGGTAACTCGCCCAGCAATGGCACCTTTAACACATCAAAGAGGAGCTTTATTAACATTATCTTATGCACAACAAAGGTTATGGTTTATCGATCAACTCAATGGTGGTAGCCCTGAATATAATATGCCTGTTGTGTTTGATGTTGTAGGTAATCTTGATTTAGACAGTGTTGAAGCAGCACTTAATCGATTGATTGAGCGTCACGAAGTATTAAGAACAGTTTATCTGAGCCAAAATGAAGGACCTAAACAACAAATTCTCGACGATTTTAATTTTAATTTAACTTTACATGATTTAAGTGAATTAGATGAGAATAGCAAGCAACATAGACTTACTAATATACTTAAAGAAGATGGGTTATTAACATTTAAATTGGATTCTGATTTGATGCTTAGAGCATGTTATGTACTGCTCAACTATGCACAAGATAGTACTGAACAAAAGGGCGTATTGATGTTTAATGTGCATCATATTGCTTCTGATGGATGGTCTATTGAATTAATGTCTAATGAGTTTATAAAGCTATATCAGTCGCTAACTATGGGGATTGTAGAGCCTTTAAACCCTTTAACACTGCAATATAGTGATTATGCTGCATGGCAAAGAGATTGGCTCAGTGGAGAGTTACTTGAAGAACAGCTTGACTACTGGCGTAAAAAATTAACCGAAGTGCCCGCTGTTCATGGCCTAAAACTTGATAAACTCAGACCTGAAGAAAAGCAGTTTAGCGCAGAATTTTGGCGTAATAGTTTACTTGGAGAGGTTAGCGTAAAAATACGTGAATTGGCTGAATCGGCAAGTGTGACACCATTTATGTTAGTTCACAGCGCACTTGCTTATGTGCTGTCAAAGCATAGTAATAGCCATGATATTGTGATCGGTACACCTGTCGCAAATCGTTCGCAAAGTGAAGTGGCTCCGTTAGTTGGTTATTTTGCTAATACTCTGGTACTAAGAGTTAATACCGAACATGATGGTATTGATGATTACTTGGAGCATGTTAAGGCAGTCCATATTGATGCTCAATCGAACCAAGATGTACCTTTTGAACAACTTGTCGATGTACTGAGAACTTCTCGCACAACAGCATATAGTCCGATATTTCAGATTATGTTAACTATTAACTCTGACTTTTCGATTGCAAATAAACAACAAGTCGTAACTCCTAACTTGAGTTTTACGACGAGATTACCAGAAACGACAACGACGAAATTTGATCTGGAAATTAACATTGAGCTAGATGACTCTGAGTTTCATGTAAATTGGACTTATGATCGTGAGCTGTTTAATCAAGCACATATAAAAGTGATTGCACAACATTTAGAATCGGTACTACAATATCTTGCTGAACTTTCACCACAACACTTATCAGACAGTTTGAGCTCTTTACCTATATTGTCTGAACAGGAGCGCAAACAACAACTAGACAGTTGGAATGACACAAAGGTGGAGTACCCAAAAGAATTATGTATTCATGAATTATTTGAAGCGCAGGCAGCAGCTAACCCAACTGATACAGCATTACACTTTGGTGAGCAGACACTCAGTTATGGAGAACTAAATGCCAAAGCAAATCAGTTAGCACATTACTTACGAGATAACCATCATGTTGGGCCAGAGAGTCTGGTGGGTTTGTGTGTGGAGCGTTCGTTAGAAATGGTGATAGGCATTTGGGGTATTTTAAAGGCCGGTGGTGCCTATGTGCCGTTAGATCCTGCACTGCCATCAGCCCGTCTTCAGTATTTAGTTAATGATGCCAATACACATGTCGTATTGAGTGTGAAAGCGGTCACTGAATACGTAGAGCTAAGCAGTGCAACCGTGGTATTACTTGATCAACTAGGGAGTGTATCTGAGCATCAATTTTCTACTTATAGTGAAACAAACATTATACCAAGCGAAATAGGACTGAATGCCCACAATCTCGCTTATATGATTTACACATCAGGCTCAACGGGTAATCCAAAAGGCGTGCTAATTGAACATCAGGCGCTGCACAATCGTATTGATTGGATGGACCGTGAATATGGGTGTGACAGCAGTGATAAAATTCTTCAAAAAACGCCCTATAGTTTTGATGTGTCGGTATGGGAATTTGTGTGGCCTATGCTTAAAGGCGCACAACTAGTCATTAGTAAACCAGAGGGGCATAAAGATCCGAGTTATTTAACAGAGCTAATCATTGAAACGGGGATCACTAAACTGCACTTTGTGCCATCGATGCTTGGTGTCATGTTAGAGCATGGTGACTTAGGGCGTTGTGAGTCAATTAAGCACGTGTTTTGTAGTGGTGAAGCGTTACAAATCAACCATGTGACACAATTTAACGCGTGTCTGCCTAAGGCGGGACTGCATAACTTATATGGTCCGACCGAAGCGGCAATTGATGTCAGTTATTGGGATTGTTCGCAGGCACATGGCAGTAGCATACCGATTGGTAAGCCGATCCAAAATATTCAATTGTATATATTAGACGATGAAGCCAATTTGCTCCCGCAAGGTGCATGTGGAGAATTACACATAGGTGGAGATGGTTTAGCACGAGGATATTTAAATCGTCCAGCGCTAACCGAAGAGCGATTTATTACCAATCCATTTTATAATGAGGGTAAGTTAGGGAGCAGTGCCCGATTGTATAAAACGGGAGACTTAGTCCGTTATGACAGTAACGGCAATATAGAATATATGGGGCGTTTAGACCATCAAGTTAAAATTAGAGGCTTCAGAATAGAGCTGGGTGAAATAGAGTATCAGATTGCTGAGCATGAACAGATAGACTCAGCGCAAGTTGTGGCGGTGACAGATAAAAGTGGTAATCAACGTTTGCTTGCTTACGCAAAAACGGTGGTAGAGGGAACATCAGAAGTAGAGTTGCTCGCTTCGTTAAAGCAGGCATTAGGAAGCGTGTTACCAGAATACATGATCCCAAGTCGCTTTATTTTACTATCACAGTGGCCGCAAACAGCCAACGGAAAAATTGACCGAAAAGCATTACCCGTGTCAGAAGAAGTTGATATATCGGGTGAGTATGTAGCGCCGCAAGGTGAAACTGAGCTCATATTAACAGAGGTTTGGGCCCATGTATTGAAACTGCCAAGTGATAAAATTAGTCGCAATGCTAACTTTTTTGAACTCGGAGGTCATTCATTATTGGTCATCAAAGTAATGAAAGCTATTGAGTTACAGTTTGTTGTCCCGATAAATATTAAGCATTTATTTAAATACAGTTCTGTTGAAGAGCTAGCAGGACAAATTGACTTGCTGATAGCAAAGCAGGATCTAAAAATAAAATTAGAACAATCAGATAATGTAGAAAGGATAGTGTTTTAATGAAAGCGGAACAAATAATAAATCAGCTACAAGATAAGTTAATTCTGGTGAGTGCTACAAACGGTTCTCTTGTAGTTGAAGCTGAGAATGGCGCTGTTACAACCGAAATAGCGCAATTGATCAGAGATAACAAAGAACAATTACTTGCCTACTTGAGCGATAATAAAGATCAACCTCAGCGTCAGGCTGTATCGCCTCGAGTTGCTAACTATCAAAATATAGCACCGTTATCTTTCTCTCAGCGTCGTTTATGGTTTATTGATCAGCTACGAAAAGGTTCCGCAGAATATAATATGCCTGCGATACTTGATGTAACTGGACCGCTCGATTTGAACTTAGTTGAATGTGTGTGTCATGAAATCATACGCCGTCATGAGATATTACGTACGGTCATTATTGAAGGTGAATTAGAACCACAACAGTATATTAAAGATGATTTTAATTTTAATTTACGTCGCTTAGATCTCAGCTCTGCTAATAATGTAATTATGCAGAATAGGCTTGATGCACTTATTGATGAAGAGTTAAGCACACCTTTTAATTTATCTGAAGATTTAATGATCCGTGTTAGCTATGTATTGTTAGAGCAAAGCGATATTGGGCTGCAGCGTGGCGTGTTGTTGTTTAATATGCATCATATCGCTTCGGATGGTTGGTCGATTGAACTACTGAGCCAAGAGTTTATGCTCCTATATCAAGCATTCAATGAGCAATCACCAAGTCCGCTTGTTGATCTTAGTCTTCAGTACGCCGATTATGCTGTTTGGCAAAAAGAATGGTTACAAGAAAGTTTATTGGAAGAGCAAATTAATTACTGGCAGCAACAGCTTACAGATGCGCCTGTAGTACATAATTTACCGTTACGAAAACCTAGACCTAGCGAGAAACAAAGCATAGGAGATTTTGTTTCTTGCCGCTTACCTAGTAAGTTAAGCGAAAGAATAACCTCAACAGCTCAGCAAAATAAATTGTCTCCCTTTATGTTCTTACATGCTGTTTTTGCATGGGTTTTTTCACAACACAGTAATAGCAATGATATTGTTATCGGTACGCCCGTTGCGAATAGATTACAACCAGAATTAGAACCATTGATCGGTTTTTTTGTTAATAATTTAGTATTGCGCACTAATACTAAGCATAGAACTTTAGGCGACTACCTTACTCATATAAGAACGGTACATAGTGATGCACAAGCAAACCAAGACGTACCGTTTGAACAATTAGTTGAGTGCTTAAATGTAGAACGAAATTTATCACACGATCCGTTATTTCAGATCATGCTCTCAATGAATAGTGATTTTGGAGTTGCGGAACAGCAAGGTTTAAAACTAGCAGGACTGTCATTTAAAAAATATGACCGTGAAATGATTGCTTTAAAGTTCGATCTTGATATTGATATTACATATATTGATTCAGAAATCGAACTGAGATGGACCTATGATACATCTATCTTTGACGGAGAATACATTGAAACGTTGAATCGCCATTTTTATAATGCTGTACTTGAATTTGTTCGTTATGCGTCTGTACCCGAAACTAAATTGAAACAGTTAAAATTTATGGCTGAAGAGGATAAATTAGCACTACTTTCTCGGTTATGTGGTCCAGTAAAATTGCTAAGCGATCAAAGCTTGATTCATAACGTTCTAGAAAAACAATCGGTTAAATATAGTACTAATATAGCCTTAGTAGATGATACTTCTAGCATGAGTTACAGAGCATTGAATGAACGCGCCAATCAACTAGCGCATTATTTGCGTGTACAACATCATGT